>JAGRJL010000716.1:0-2664 GCA_020442775.1 Lysobacterales bacterium
GGCAGAGGGCAGAGGGCACAGGGCAGAGGGCAGAGGGCACAGGGCATAGGGCACAGGGCATAGGGCACAGGGCACAGGGCGGAGGGCGCAGGGCGAGGCGCGGGACGAAAGACCAAGAGACTAGTTGCGGCTGCTGCTGCCACAGCGCGCTTGCCCCGCCGCGCGCCTTCGCCGACCATTGCGGCCATGAAGATACTGCTAGCCAATCCGCGCGGTTTCTGCGCAGGGGTCGATCGGGCCATCGATATCGTTGAACGCGCGCTGGACCTGTTCGGGGCGCCGATCTATGTGCGTCATGAGGTGGTGCACAATCGCTTTGTGGTCAATCGCTTGCGTGAGCGCGGGGCGATATTTGTCGATGAGTTATGTGATGTGCCGGACGACGCGACGGTGATCTTCAGCGCCCATGGGGTTTCCCAGGCGGTGCGAAAGGAAGCCGCTGGTCGGGGTTTGAAGGTCTTCGACGCCACCTGTCCGCTGGTGACCAAGGTGCATATGGAGGTGATCCGTCATGCCCGCGCCGGTCGCGACGTGGTGTTGATCGGCCATGCGGGGCATCCCGAAGTGGAGGGGACCCTGGGTCAGTGGGACAAGGCGATGGCGCGCGGGGAAATTCACCTGGTGGAGACCGTCGAAGACGTCGCCGCACTTGAGGTCAAGCGCCCTGATCAACTGGCCTACACCACCCAGACCACCCTGAGTGTGGACGACACGAAAGACGTGATCGACGCGCTGCGTCTGCACTTTCCCATGATCCAGGGGCCGCGCCACGACGACATCTGCTACGCCACCCAGAACCGTCAGGATGCGGTTCGGGAGTTGTCCAGGCATGCTGATCTGGTGCTGGTGGTGGGCTCGGCCAACAGCTCCAACTCCAACCGCCTGCGCGAATTGGCAGAGAAGCGCGGGGTGCGTGCGCACCTGATTGATGGCCCCGAGGACATCCGCCCGGAGTGGCTGGATCAGGTGGGCAGCGTGGGCGTCACCGCCGGCGCCTCTGCGCCGGAGTCGCTGGTACAGGCCGTGGTCAAGCGGCTGCAGGCGGCTGGCGGCGGTGAGGTGGAGAATCTGGACGGGGCGAAGGAAAGCATGGTCTTCGCGCTGCCCAAGGAGTTGCGGGTTGCGGTGGTGGCGCAGAGTTAGGCATGAGAGAGGGCCCAGGGCCCAGGGCGCAGGAAAAGAATGGGCACAGGGCCCAGGAAAGAGGGCTCAGGTAGAGAAAGCATGTGGAGCCCTGGGGAGAGACCCCAGTGGGAGCAGGGTACCGGTCGGTGTGGGAATAGAGTCCAGCCGGAGACCCCGCGCGTAGATGACCAAATGCTTGCGATGCGCGTTGCCCACGATTACGCTACGCAGTTCCCCTGTGCCGATGTAGCTCAGTTGGTAGAGCAACTGATTCGTAATCAGTAGGTCGGAGGTTCGACTCCTCTCATCGGCACCATGTTCATGCAGACTTCCCCGTCATCCCCTGTCTGTCTTCGCTGCTCGCCAAGCAGCGCGGCGGCGCTGCGCATTCGAGCGCAATAGCCATGGGGAAACTGCGTGATCTTCACTGGATGCAGCGAGCGCTGGAACTTGCGTCAAAGGGGCTCTTCACTACCCGTCCAAATCCGATGGTGGGCTGCGTCCTGGTCAAAAACCAACAGGTTGTGGGCGAGGGCTGGCATCAGTGGGCGGGACAGCCGCACGCTGAGGTGCATGCCCTGCGCCCCGCCGGTGACCAGGCACGCGGTTCAACTGCCTATGTGACGCTGGAACCCTGCGCCCACCACGGTCGTACCGGTCCCTGTGCGGATGCCTTGATCGCGGCCGGCGTGGTTCGGGTAGTTGCGGCGATGGTGGATCCGGATCCGCGGGTGGCCGGGCAAGGCTTGCAGCGGCTGCAGGATGCCGGAATCGAGGTCCACAGCGGCGTGCTGGAGGCGCAATCGCGGGAACTGAACCGCGGCTTTCTCTCTCGGATCGAGCGAAGACGCCCCTGGGTGCGGATGAAGATTGCGATGAGCCTGGACGGCAAGGTGGCGCTGGCCGACGGCAGTTCTCAGTGGATCACCGGTCCGGCGGCGCGGGCGCACGGACACCAGTGGCGCGCGCGCGCCGGCGTGATACTGACCGGTGTGGGCACAGTGATTGCCGACGATCCGCAGCTGACGGTGCGGATCGGTCAGCAATGCGCGCCGACCATTCCGGTGATTGTCGACGGGCGCGGACGCTGTCCTGATAACGCTCGTCTGTTCTCGCTGCACGATCGCGTGTGGATTGCCGGGCCCAATCCGAACGCGAAGGTGCATCCCGGGGTCGAATGGATGGCGCCGGACCTCAGCGCTGACTCTGAGCTGGACCTGGTCTGGCTGCTGGGCGAACTGGCCCGGCGCGGTATCGGCGATGTGCATGTGGAAGCCGGTCCTGGCCTGAACTCGCGGCTGCTCAAGGCCGGTCTGGTCGATGAAATCCTGCTTTATCAGGCCGGAAAGCAGTTGGGCGACTCAGCGCTCGCCGCATTTCCGGGCGCCTCGCCCGCCCGGATCCCCGATTCGGAGTGGGCGCTGCAGGAAGTCAAACTCCTTGACGGCGACAGCTTCGGCCGCTGGCGTCGGCTGAACTAAGGATTGGCAGGGCCCGCGAGTGCGCCAATCCGCGCGCTTGTTGCCTTTCTGGCTACTG
>JAGRJL010000716.1:2674-3300 GCA_020442775.1 Lysobacterales bacterium
CACTCGCGCCCTATTGCTGCACTGCGCAAACTCTGATAGCTTCAGACCCATGAACAGCCGTATCCGTCCAGTCGCGCAAGCTCGCATCGCCTCCGCAGGCGATCGCAACCGTTTGCCGACGACGCTGCTGTCCGCTTCGATTATTGCCGCGCTCCTTCTCCTCCTTCTTCGCATCGGGGGCGCAGGTTAGCGAGCGTGTAAAGGCAACAAGACACGAATCGAGAACCCCGCCCCCGGCAACGAGGGCGGGGTTTTTTTATGCGCATTTTTCACTCACCAAATGCTTGAAGGAATCAACGATGAGCACTCAGGGCAGCCATTCGGATCGGATCATCATCTTCGACACCTCGCTGCGCGATGGCGAACAGGCACCGGGATTCGGCATGAGCACCAGTCAGAAGATCCGCCTGGCCCATTCGCTGGCGGCGCTGAAGGTGGACGTGATGGAAGCCGGCTTCCCCGCCGCCAGTCCGGGTGACTTCGAGGCGGTCAAGACGATCGCCAGCGAGGTCAAGGGGCCCATCGTGGCCGCGCTGGCCCGCTGCAACGGCGGCGATCTGGCGGCCGCCGCGCGAGCGCTGGAGGGTGCCGAGCGCCGGCGCATCCACACCTTCATCGCGACCAGC
>JAGRJL010000717.1 GCA_020442775.1 Lysobacterales bacterium
GCAGGAATAGCGATCCGGGCAGCACTAGCACCCCCAGCGCCGCGCGCAGCAGCCGGGACCGTGGCGCATCGCCAATCCCCAGCAGAAGGGTGCCAGCCGAGGTGCCGATCCGCTCAGCTTGCCCCCAGTTGAGCCCCAGCGGCAGATTCCAGTGCGCCAACTCCACCCTTTCGAAGGTCTCGAAGCGGGCCACCCGGGCGCTGAACCAGCGCCAGAAAGCCAGCCACCCGACCACGGTAATGATCAGCGCCGTTGTCACACCGCCGCCGTCCGTGGCTACGGGCGAGGTTCCGGTCGCCAGGGTCAGCGCAATCGCGCTGAACCCAGCGGTCACGCGCAGCCATGTGGGCAGAAATCCAAACCAGAACAGCAGCGACCATCCGCAGCAGGCAATCGCCCAGGAAGCCTCCAGATTGCTTTCCCGATGGATCTGGTAAAGGACCGCGCTGCCCAGACCCAGCCCCACAAACAGCGTCAGCGCGGCGGCCACCATTGCTTCGGCAAAGCCCGGCAGCAGCGCGTGCGAGCGCCGGCTGGCTATCGCGCGGAAATGGCTACCGGCGAACAGCGCCGGAACGGCAATGCAAAAGCTGCCAGCTGCCGCCAGCCAGGCAAAGCGCTGCTGAGTGTCGGTAGTGCTGAGCGCTCCGCCCAGACAAAGCAGTCCGACCAGCCACAGAAGCGCCATTCCGGGGAAGACCTTGAAGTAGCTGAAGGTCAGCAAGCGGGTCGCGACCATCCGCGATGCCGCGCTCACCGCACCACCTGGCTGAACACGCGCTCCAGGCTGGCGGACTGATCGCCATCGGGCATCAGCGTGCCGATCTGATCGATCGGCCCACTCCACTTGAGCTGGCCCTGATCCAGCAGCCAAACCCAATTCACCAGCGCTTCCAGATCGCTCACGATGTGGGAAGAGATGATCACCGCGCGCTCCGGGTCGGCGATCAGGCTGCGCATCTCGGTCAGGAACTGCGCTCGCGCGAGCGGATCCAGACTGGCCACCGGTTCATCCAGCACTAGCAGCTGTGGTCTGCTGGCCAGCGCCAGAACGATGGCCAGGCGCTGACGCTGGCCCAGCGAGTAGCTGCGGATGGGGCGGCTGACCGGAAGCTCCCAGGATTCGGTCAGCCGCGCCACCAGCGCGCCATCCCAGCGCGGATAGAAGGCAGCGATCAGCGAAATCTGCTGCTGGCCGGTCAGCCCCTCCATCAGCTCGTCGCGCTGGCTGACCAGGGCGATGCGCTGCTTCAGCGGTGATCGCAGCGAGCGCGCCTCAGTACCCCAAAGTTCGACCTTGCCTGCGCCGGGTGGATGAAAGCCCAGCAGAGTCTCGATCAGAGTGCTCTTGCCGGCGCCGTTGCGTCCAATCAGCCCGATGATCTGACCGGGCCGTACTTCCAGCTCAATCCCGCGCAGGACCTCCAGTTGACCGCGATGCAAACGCAGACCGCGACAGCTGATCATCGGTGTGTGCGCGTCACCGGCAGTTCCATGCTGACGGCTCACTGGTCTTGAACGCTCAGGCTGAGGCAAGGGTCACTGCTGCCGCCGTGGATCAGCGGCTGGTCGAATTCATTTCCCGCTTCCACTTCCTGGCCGGCATAGCGCTGTGCCAGCGCCTCGATCTCGCTTTGCAGCCATGCATCGCCATACCAGCG
>JAGRJL010000718.1 GCA_020442775.1 Lysobacterales bacterium
CCATGTTGATGGTGGCGCCCAGCGGTATGGTGAAGGCGGCCACCTTGTTGTTGCAGCCCAGGCGCTCCTCGGCAACCCGCATGGTTACCGGTATGGTGGCGTTGGAGCTGGAGGTGGAGAAGGCAAACATCCACACCTGACGCATCTTGCGCAGCCAGGGCCAGGGATTGAGTCCGCCCAGCAGGCGCAAGAGCAGCGGCTGGGTCACCAGCAGGTGGAAGATCAGGCAGAAAGCCAGCAGCACCACGTATTTCGCCAGACTCTTGAGGGTGTCGAAACCGAGCTCGGCCACTGCAGTCGCCAGCAGCGCGAATACACCCAGCGGCGCCAGCTTCATCACGATGGTCACCAGCTGCAGCACCACCTCATTGCAGTCATTGACGAAGTCGGCCACCCGCTCGCCGGCCTGACCGGCCATCACCATGGCGATGCCGAGCATGACCGCGAAGATGATGATCTGCAGCATGCTGCCGTTGGCCAGCGAGGCCACCGGGTTGGTGGTCACCATGTTCAACAGCACCGTGATCAGCGGCGGTGATTCGGGCGGGGTGAATTCGGCGGCCGCCGAGGTATCCACGCCGGCACCCGGCTGAATCAGGGTGGCCAGGGTCAGCGCCACGGTGACCGCGATCAGCGTGGTCCCCATGTACAGGACCAGCGTCTTCCAGCCCAGCCGACCCAGGCTGGCCGGATCGCGCAGCGCCGCGGTGCCGGCCACCAGCGAGAAGAACACCAGCGGCACCACCAACAGCTGCAGACCGTTCTTGAACAAGCCGCCGATCAGCTTGAGCGCCCCGCCAATCACATAGGTCTGCACCCAGGGAACGCTGGGCGCCATGAAATGCAGGATCAGCCCGACCAAGGCGCCGGCCACCAGCGCAATCAGGATATGCAGGGTCAGACGTTGCGCAGCGCGCGCGGCGGCTTCGCTCATTCGTCACTCCGGTCAGGATCTACGCAGTGCGCGATCCTCGCATAAAAGCCGGAGTGCCAGTAGTCGGGTAGGGACCGATCACAACAAGACCTGGGCGCTGCGCCCCGCGGCTCTGGGCCCTCTGCCCTTTTCCCTGCGCCCTAGCCTACCCCGTCATCCGTTCAAAAAAGCTCTTCACCCCATCCAGCCAGGACTGGCTCTGCGGACTGTGGGTACCGGCGGTTTCGGCGCCGGTGAAGGTGGCTTCCAGCTCGGCCATCAGCTCCTTCTGCTTCTTGCTGAGCTTGACCGGGGTCTCGACCGCAACCCGGCAGAGCAAATCACCGGTGCGATGGCTGCGCACCGACTGCACCCCCTTGCCGCGCATGCGGAAGACCTTGCCGCTCTGGGTTTCGGCCGGAATCTTCAAGATCGCGCTGCCGCCCAGGGTCGGTACGGTGAGCTCGCCGCCGAGGGCGGCGGTAGTCATCCGGATCGGGATGTCGCAGTAGAGATCGTCGCCTTCGCGCTTGAAAATCGCGTGCTCGCGGACCCGAACCTCCACATAGAGGTCACCCGAAGGTGCGCCGGAGGGGCCAGCCTCGCCCTCGCCCTGCAAGCGGATACGGTCGCCGTTGTCGACCCCGGCCGGGATCTTGACCCGTAGCTCGCGCTCGGTTTCCACCCGGCCCTGCCCTTCACACTCGTCGCAGGGGTCGGCGATGGTCTTGCCGGCGCCGCCACAGTGGGGACAGGTCTGCTGGATCGAGAAAATCCCGTTCTGCACCCGCACCCGGCCGTGGCCGCCGCAGGTCCCGCAGGACTCGGTGCGCCCGCTGGTGGAGCCAGAACCGCCGCAGTGGACACAGCCCACCAGGGTGGGAATCGAGATCTCCTTGTCGATCCCGACCACCGCTTCTTCCAGCTCCATCTCCAGCACGTAGCGCAGATCGGAGCCACGCCGTGCGCGACCTCTTCCGCCACCGCCGAAGATATCGCCAAACAGATCACCGAACAGATCGCCGACATCGGCGAATCCCGGACCGGGACCGGCGCCACCGCCGTTGGCGAAAGCGGCGTGACCGTGGCGATCATAGGCCTGGCGCTTGGCCGGATCGGCCAGCACTTCATAGGCCTCCTTGGCCTCCTTGAAATGCTCCTGCGCGTCGGGACCAGGGTTGCGATCAGGGTGATATTTCATCGCCAGACGGCGAAAGGCCTTCTTCAGCGCCTCATCGCTGGCGCCACGCTCGACGCCGAGGACTTCGTAGTAATCCCGCTTGCTCATGGATGATTCCTGATCGCTTGCTACTTCCGCCGGCCAGCCCGTCTGATTCCTGACGAATGCGGTCGGCTGCGGCTATGCCGAAAAAACCCTGGGGTCCGAGGCGCCGCGCACCTCGAACCCCATCGTTGGACACCGGTCAGACATCGACCAACGGATTACTTCTTGTCGTCGACCTCGGTGAACTCGGCGTCCACCACGTCGTCCTG
>JAGRJL010000719.1 GCA_020442775.1 Lysobacterales bacterium
GGCTGGGCGAAGTTGCCGCGTACCAGGTTGCCGGTAAAGGGAGAGTTGCCGATGCGGTCACCGGATACATAGACCAGATTGGCGTCCGCGGGATCGGCGGCGATGGCGGTGTTGGAGCTGCCCTGCCCGCCCGGATGGATATCGGGCACGTCCATCGCAGCCCAGGTCGCGCCCTGGTCGGGGGAGCGAAAGACGCCGGCCAGACTGCCACTGTTGACTACCGCCACGTAGAGGACCCCGCCAGCGCCCACCGACAGACGCAGCCGGTTGGTGGTCCCGCCCAGACCGGTGATTCCAGTGGTGATGTCATTCCAGCTCGCGCCCGAGTCGTCGCTGCGCAGCACCTTGGGATTGGCGCCGTCAATGGACAGATAGAAGCGGGTCAGCACTGCGGGGTCGGCTTCCAGTTCGAAGGCGGGCCCGGTGGGCAAGCCGTTGCTGCCGGACACCAGGGTCCAGGAACTGCCGCTATTGGTGCTGCGGAAAAGGCCGCCATTGCCTGAAATCGAGGCCGCCATCAGCACATTGCCGCGCGCGGCCACCCCGGACAATCGCTGTCCCAACAGCGTGCTGCCGCCGAGCAGCGTCCACAGACTGCCGCCGTTGCTGGTGTAGTAGACCCCGATCTCGTCGTCTCCACGGCGGGCAAAATTGGACCAGCGGCCGGTACCCGCAATCAGGGTTTGCCGGCTCAGGTCGGTGAGATCAAACTCGATCGCGCCGATCGACTGGCTGGGCAGTGCCTCGGTCTGCGCCACCCAGGTGGGTCGAGCCGCGGTGGCGTTGGTGGTTTTCCAGATCCCGCCGTTGACCGACGCTGCGTAAAGCACATCGGCATCGGTGGGATCCGGTGCCAGCGCCTGCACCGCGCCGGTGACTTCATCGTCGGGCGGTACATTGACCTGCGCCGATTCGGTCGGCGCCGGCCCCAGCGCTTCCCAATTCAGCCCGCCGCGATCAGCCGGACGAACCGGCGGCATTCGGGCCGGTCGCCATTCAGCTGGATCCTCCGGCTCGCGATCGGACCACTCCGGCCTGCGCATTGCACCCGATTCGCCCACCAGCGGCGCACGTATCGCCGGATCCAGCGCGGGTGAGCTTGACTCCTCGGCCGACTCATCAGCGGCGACGACCGGAGCGGGCGCGAGGAGCAGCAGGCAGCAGACCAGGTGCGTTGGAAAGCGCATGGCGAAGGCCCCTTCTTGCGG
>JAGRJL010000071.1 GCA_020442775.1 Lysobacterales bacterium
ATGCTCAAGCTGCCGGTCAACGCGCTTTAGTCCGAGGAGAGGGTCATGCAAGTCAAGCCGCTGTCAGACGCCATTTCAGTCAGCCCGCAAATCACCCCGGACGAGGTCAAGACGCTCGCCGAGCTGGGCTACCGCTCGATCATCTGCAATCGCCCCGACGGCGAGGGCGCCGATCAGCCGGGCTTTGCCGAAATCGACGCCGCCGCCGGCGCAGCTGGGATCAGCACCCGCTACCTGCCGGTGATCTCCGGCAAGGTCAGCGAGAGCGATACAGTCGAATTCGAGCGGGCGCTGCGCGAGCTGCCGGGACCAGTGCTGGCCTACTGCCGCACCGGCACCCGCTGTGCCACCCTGTGGGCGCTGGCCCAAGCCACCCGGATGCCGATTGCCGACATTCTCGGCGCCGCCCGCAATGCCGGCTATGACCTCAATGGCGTCGCCCGCCGAATCGCCAACGGCGGCAAGACCCCGACCAACCGCGCCGATGCCAGGTTCGACGTGGTGATCATCGGCGCCGGCGCTGGCGGGATCGCGGTGGCGGCCAGCCTGTTGGCGCGCAAATCCGATCTGCAGATCGCGGTGATCGATCCGGCAGACATCCACTACTACCAGCCCGGCTGGACCATGGTCGGCGGCGGGATTTTCGACGCCCAGACCACCGCCAAGACCATGGCCTCGCTGATCCCGCGCGGGGTGCACTGGATCAAGGCCGCGGTGGCGGCGATCGAGCCCAAGGACAACGCGGTGGTGCTCGATGGCTGCCGCGTGGTCGAGTACGACCGACTGGTGGTCTGCCCTGGTCTGAAGCTCGACTGGGGCCGAATCGAAGGGCTGCAGGAGACCCTGGGCCGCAACGGGGTAACCTCCAACTATCGCTACGATCTGGCGCCCTACACCTGGCAGTTGGTCAAGGAGTTGCAGCGGGGCAAGGCGGTCTTCACCCAGCCACCGATGCCGATCAAGTGTGCCGGCGCACCGCAGAAGGCGATGTATCTGTCAGCCGATGCATGGCGTCGACGCGGGGTGCTGGACCACATCCAGATCCACTTCAACAACGCCGGCGGGGTGCTGTTCGGGGTCAAGGACTACGTGCCCGCGCTGGAGAGCTATGTTCAGCGCTACGGCGCGCAGCTCAACTTCTTCCACAACCTGATTGCGGTGGACGGCCCGGCCAGGAAGGCCCTGTTCGAGGTCAAGAAGCCGGACAGCGAAGCGACCCGGATCGAAGTGAGCTTCGACATGATGCACGTGTGCCCGCCGCAGTGCGCGCCGGACTTCATCCGGGTCTCGCCGCTGGCCGACGCCGCCGGCTGGGTGGACGTCGATCAGGCCACCCTGCGCCACAAGAGCTACGACAACATCTGGTCACTGGGCGACGTGATGAATGCGCCCAACGCCAAGACTGCCGCTGCCGCGCGCAAGCAGGCACCGGTGGTGGCCGAGAACCTGATTGCGGACATCCGCGGCGGCTCGCCGGTGGCGCAATACGACGGCTACGGCTCCTGCCCGCTGACGGTCGAGCGCGGCAAGATCGTGCTCGCCGAGTTCGGCTACGGTGGCGCAATGAAACCCAGCTTCCCGCGATTCTTGATCGATGGCACCCAACCTTCGCGGCTGGCCTGGCTGCTCAAGGAGCGGCTGCTCCCGCCGATCTACTGGAAGGCGATGCTGCGCGGCAAGGAATGGATGGCCAAGCCGGAGAAGCTGGGGAGTTCGGGCTAGCTGGCACACTTCGCGGCTGGCCGTATCAGCGGAAACGCGATTTCGGCTGGCCCGCAGATCACCCGGTCGCCGTGGATGCCATCAATTGCCACGCTATCGGTCAGGACTCAGTCCGAGACGGTTTCCAGGCGCCGTAAAGCGCCTCGAGGGCGAGCCGGCAATCGGTCTCCAGTCGATCCAGATCCACCACGCCGTCGAACAGCTCCCGGGATTCCAGCAGGTAGGCTTCAGCGCTTTGATACGCTTTCAGCCGCAGGTGCGCGCTGCCCAGGAACAACGTAAATCGGGCGGCTTCCTTTCTGGTGCCGAAAGCATTGCGGGTTGCCTCCTCGATTGGAGAGAGCAATGCCAGCGCCTGCGCCGGATCGTTTTGCGCCAGGCGCAATGCAGCCAGGTTCTGAACCGCGGTGAGCGTTTCCGCATGATCCGGACCCAAATCCCTGCGACCGAGTTCCAGCGCCTCCAGCATCGTCGCCTCAGCCTCCGCCAGTTGGCCGCTCCAAAGCAGTGAGGTGCCCAGGGCGCTGAGCGTTTTCAGGGTATTGGCATTGGACCGGCCGAACGCACTGGTTTGGCTATTGAGCGCCGCCTGCATGTGCGGAATCGATTCTTCAAACTTGTTCTGACGCTGCAGGATCAGCGCCAGCCCCAAAGTCGCACTGGCAGTCTCCGGGTGGTCGCTGCCGTGTGCGGACTTCCAGCGCCGCACGGCCTCGGTCGCGATGGCTTCGGCTTCGGCGAGTTTACCCTGCTCACGCAAGACGTAGCCTAGGTTGTGCATGACCATTAGCGATTCCACGCTGTCGGGTCCCAGGGTTCGAATCCGCGCCTGCAGGACTCTCCGCAAGTACGGCTCGGCATCGGCAAGCCGACCCTGCCTGAGAAACTGGTATCCCAATCGCGCCAGGGCTCGCAGGGTCTCCACGTGGTCCTCACCGAGCGCTCGCGTGCCCCGCTCCAGAGCCTCCAACGCGAGAACTTCCCCCTCCTCGAACGCTCCCCCTTCGCTCAGCGATGCACTCAGGCTGACCATCGCCGAGATCGTGTAGTCATGGTCGTCGCCATAGACCCGGCGCAGTCCAGCCAGGGCAACACGATTGAACTGCTGCGCCTGTTCGAAGTCCTTGCGTCGAAAGTAAAGCTCGCCCAGCCAGGTCATGGTGATCAAGGTCTTGGGGTGATCCTCACCGAGCGCCTCTCGCCGCAGCGCCAGCGCCTGTTCCAACACCGGCAGTGCGTCCCCCACCAGCCCCAGCTTCATGTAGGTTTCCGAAATGCCCTGATAGAGCTGACCCGCCACCGCCGGCTGAGTCGGGAACTCCCGCTCGATCGCGGCGATCGACGGTTTCAGAATCGTGTCGTCGACCATCCGGCGGGCCAGATCGGTGCTGTTGAGCCTTGCCCACTGCCCCTGGAATCGATCCAGCTCGATTTCTCGTTCGGATTCGGAGAGCCCCTCGGTTTCCAGCGACTCGGCCAGACCCTGCCTGGCGTAGTCGTTCAGCAGCCTGCCAGCAGCGGCCGGGTCCATCGCATTGAGCATTGACGCCTGGAAGGCGGAAACCCGATCCAGCTCGGCGGCCCGCTGCTGGGCAACGCGTGCCTGCGTTGCGAACCCGATGATCCCGCCGATCAACGCCAGAACAGCGAGCGAGCAGGCCGCGACCGGAATCAGGTTCCTGCGGACGAATTTCCGCGAGCGGTACCAGAAGTGACCGCCTCTGGCTCGAACCGGCCGCCCCTGAAGATAGTTCTCCAGGTCCAGCGATAGTTGCTCGACCGAAGAGTAGCGCTCCTCGGGCGCCTTTCGCAGACAGCGAAGCACGATGTCATCGAGTTCTCCACGCAGCTGTCGGCGGAGATTGACCGAGGCACCCCGGGCCGCGGCGATCTGACTCGGCGCAGACGGCGGAACCGACGTGATCAATCGTTCAATCTGACCGGCGCTGAGATTGGAGAAGTCGAAGGCGCGTGCATCGGTCAGGCACTCGCACAGAAGCAGACCGAGCGCATAGACATCGCAGCCCACTCCGATGGGTTCCCCCAGCAACTGCTCCGGCGCTGCGTAAAGCGGCGAAAAGTAACGCTGTTCAGTCGCGGTTTGTTCACTGGCGGCGGGCACACCTTCGGGCATCAACAGCTTGGCGATACCAAAGTCCAACAGTTTCGGCGCCCCTTCCGCGGTGACCAGAATGTTTCCCGGCTTGAGATCACGGTGCACCACCAGGCTGCGGTGGGCATAGGCCACCGCCTCGCAAACCGGGCGAAACAGCTCGATACGTTCCCTGACGCTCAGTCCACGCTGCCTGCAGTATTCGGTGATTGGAACCCCGTTCACGTACTCCATGACGTAGTACGGAACCCCATCGTCCAATTCCGCAGCATCGATCAGGCGGGCGATGTTGGGATGGTCCATCGCGGCAAGGGTTTGCCGCTCCTGCACGAAGCGAGCCCGCATCTGGCTGCTGAGCAACTCTCGTCGAACGAACTTGATTGCGACCTGCTGCTCCAGGGTGCCATCGACCCGCTCGGCCCGATGCACAACGCCCATTCCGCCGTGGCCAAGTTCCTCTCGAACTTCAAAAGCACCGAGCCGAAGACCCTGGAAGCTCGGCTGCGGCGACGCCGAGCGCAGCAGCTGCGCCAGCTCATCAACGATGGGTCTGGCGGTCATCGCGCCAACCCGCTGATCGGCGTCCAGCAGTCCGCGCAGCTCGGCGAGCAACTCGGCGTTGTCCGCGCACTCGCTCTGGAGCAGGGGCTTTTGCTGTTCCGGCGGCAGATCGACAAGTTGATCAAACAGCGCGACTACCCGCGCGAAATCCTCTGCTTTGCTCATGATCAGGCTCTAGCTAATGGAATTGGCCTTGAAACGGGCAGTTGGGCAGCGCGCAAAAGGCGCCCGCGAAGCGCGAAGCGTAGCGCCCATCGCGGCAGCAGCTGCCGCCCCTAGCGCAACTCTCGCCTGAGCACCTTGCCCACCGGTGACTTGGGCAGGGTGTCGATGAATTGGACGATCTTGGGCTGCTTGTAGCCGGTGAGCATCTCGCGGCAGTGGGCGCGGACGTCGTCTTCGGTCAATGCCGGATCCCGCCGGACCACCACCAGCTTGACCGCCTCGCCGGTCTTCTCGCTGGGAACGCCGATTGCGGCGGCTTCGAGTACGCCCGGATGCATCGCGACCACGTCCTCGATCTCGTTGGGGAATACATTGAAGCCTGAGACCAGAATCATGTCCTTGCGCCGGTCGAGCAGGAACAGATAGCCGCCCTCACCGCGCTTGGCGATATCACCGGTGCGGAACCAGCCATCGGCGAAAAAGGCGCTCTGGGTCTCGTCGGGACGCTGCCAGTAGCCGCTGGTGACCTGCAGCCCGCGCACGCACAGCTCGCCCGGTTCACCGATGGTCACCTCGTTGCCCTCCTCATCGCGCAGCGACAGCTCCACCCCGGGCAGCGGCAGGCCAATCGAGCCCACCGGATTGGGCCCGTCCCAGCGGTTGACGGTGATCCCGGCGGCGGTTTCGGACAGACCATACATCTCCACCACGGTGCAGCCGGTGACCTGCTCCCAGCGCTCGGCGGTCGCCCGACGCAGGGCAGTGCCGCCCTGGATGCTGAGCTTGAGATTGGAGAAATCCAGCTGGGCAAAGTCGGGCGCGTTGAGCAGCGCGTCGAACAGCGTGGTCACCCCGGAGAAAATCGACGGCCGATACTGTTTGAAGGTCTCGATCAGCCCCGGAATGTCGCGCGGATTGGTAATCAGCACGCCGTGGAGACCATGGGCCCAGGCGTAGAGCATGTTGGTGTAGGCAGCGATGTGGTACAGCGGCAGGCAGATCAGCCCCACCTCGCGATCCGGATCCAGACAGCGCCCCAGCCACTGCTCACAGGCACCGACGTTGGCCATCAGTGCGGTGTGCGACAGGGCGGCGCCCTTGGATACGCCGGTAGTACCGCCGGTGTATTGCAGTTGGGCGACTTCGGTCGGCGCCGCGGCGGGTTCACCGGGCGAATGTCTGGCACCCGCTGCCAGCGCGCTGGGCCAGCGCACCGCGCCCGGAATGCTGAAGGCGGGAATCATCTTCTTGACATGCTTGAGCATGAAGTTGACCAGCAGCGACTTGGGAAAGCCCAGCATGTCGCCGATCCGGGTGGTGATCACCTGGCGCACTGCGGTGCCATCGAGCGCATCGGCGGCCACCTTGCCGAAATTGTCGACCACGATCAGCACGCTGGCGCCGGAGTCGGACAGCTGGTGCTTGAGCTCACGCGCGGTGTACATCGGGTTGACCAGCACCGCCACCAGGTCGGCGCGCAGGATGCCAAGTACCGCGACCGGAAACTGCAGCAGATTGGGCATCATCACCGCCACCCGCTCACCGGCTTCCAGCTTCAGCTCGCCGCGTAGATAGCCCGCCAGCTGGGCACTGAGGCGATCGAGATCGGCGTGACTCAGGGTCTTGCCCATGTTGCTGAAGGCCGGACGTGAGCCGAAGCGCTTCGAGACGTCGATCAACATCTGCGGCAGACTCTTGCCGGCGTCGATGGCTGCGCTGGCGACGTTGTCAAAATCAGCCTGGACCAGCGGTGAGTCGGTGTTGCTGCCGAAGCGTGTGCTCATGGTTGCTCCCGATCATCAATGAATGTCTGCGCAGCCAGCATAGCGGCTGTAAAGTGGTTGCGGCCAGCGATTGCGAGACGCCGTCGCTGGTCGGTGATTGTCCATTCAAGGCGCGTCAAAGGGGCGCAGCTGTTCTCGCCGCCAACGACCGGACCAGTGCTGATGATCCACGCCAACCTCGCCGCGCTCTACGCCGATGAAAGCCGATTGCGAGCAGTCATCGAAGCGGTGCTGGAAGGCAGGGTCGGGGATGCCTTGGTCGACGCTACGACCCGGCCACGAGCCGCCTGCCTGAAGCTGGGCTGTTACGCGATCTTCGCTGGCGATCCCGAGGCCGCCAGGGTCAGTGAGCTGCTTGCCGCG
>JAGRJL010000072.1 GCA_020442775.1 Lysobacterales bacterium
CTACTCCTCCCGCGACTGCGCCTCTTCAGCAAGCTGCGCCTCATAGGCCAGTCGGGCATCGGCCATCGCCGCCTCGTGCTGGCTGTTCGCGGAGCTGATGCAGTCATCCTGCAAATGCGGCTGGCGCGTTTCGCAGTCCTCGGTCTGCTCGCTCAGTCGCTGAGCTAGCTGCGCGCTGATCTGCTCGAAGTAGCCGATGGCGGTCTGTGGCGCGGGCTTGCGGGGTACCGCGGCCGGAGGTGAAAGGGCAGGCGTATTGTTTCCGGGTGGCTCAGGCTGGTGCTGGGGGTTGGTCGCCTCGGTCTGCGTCGAACCGCCTTCGTCGCCACCTGGGGTGGCTGAGGGCGGCTCCGAGCAAGCGCTCAGGCAGGTGACCATCGCAAGCATCAAGCCGAACTGGGAGTGCATCTTCATCGCGTAAGGCCCGATCCGAACGCCGCCATCTTGCCCAAGCAGGGGCTCGCCGACCGTGTGCTGGCACTCAAGTCGCGTCTTCGACGGGCTCAGGCTCAAAGCGGTAGCCCACCCCGTAGACCGAGTGGATCCAGCGATAGTGCGGGGCGGTGGTGTCCAGCTTGCGTCGCAGGTTCTTGATATGGCTGTCGATCGCGCGATCGGAGACATCCCGGTAGTCGCTGTAGGCCTGATCCAGCAGCTGTGAACGCGACCACACCCGACCGGGTCGCTGAGCGATCAGCTCCAGCAGCCGATACTCGACTTCGGTCAGATTCAGCGGATGGCCAAATACGCTGGCCGAGCGGCCCTGGCGATCCAGCCGCAGCGGCTGGTTCGGATCCGCTTCAGGGTTCGCAGCGACGCTGCGGCGCAAGACTGCGCGAACCCTGGCCACCACTTCACGCGGACTGAAGGGTTTGCAGATGTAGTCATCGGCGCCCAGTTCCAGCCCCAGCAGCCGGTCGATCTCGTCGACCCGGGCGGTGACCATGATGATCGGCAATCTGCTTTGTGCGCGGATCTGCTTGCACAGGGTGAGCCCATCGACCGCCGGCAAATTGAGATCGAGCAGCAGCAGGTCGGGTTGCCAGTCGGCAATCGCGTCCAGCACTTCGTCGCCGCGTTCGACCAATCGGGTTTCCAGCGCGCTGGCCTGAAGATAGTCTGCCATCACGCTGGCGATGCGGCTTTCATCTTCGGCGATCAGGACCCGATTGGCAGTCATCATCCAGCTCCGCTTTCTGCTGTGCCGCGCGCCAAGGTTAGCGAGACAGGGGGATCTTCAAGCTTACCCGCAGTCCGCCGAGCAACGACGGCATTGCGCTCAGCTCGGCATTGTGCGCCTCGGCGATGCGGCGGCAAATCGCCAGCCCCAGACCGCTGCCGGCGGCCTCGCCCGGACTGGCGCGCAGCCGCTCGGGATCGCGCACGAATGGCGCGAACAGCTGCTCGCAGCGCTCGGCGGCCACGCCGGGCTCGCTGTCATCCAGATGCAGGATCCAGTGGCTGGCGTCGCGCTGGCGGCTGATCTTGAGCTGACCCGGAGAGCGGGTGTAGCGGCGGCTGTTCTCGATCAGATTGTCAAACAGCTGGCGCAGGCGTCTGGCGTCGCCCAGCACCCTGGCGTCCAGCGCCTGATCAGGGAGCAGGCTGATGCTGATCCCGGCCTCCTGCAGGCGACCCCGATGGGTTTCCACCGCGGCCAGCAACTCCTCGTCCACCGCCACTCGCTCCATCTGGTAGTCCAGCGCGCCGGCATCGGCCAACGCCAGCTGCTGCAGATCATTGACCAGAGTGCCCAGCTGCAGGGTCTGGCTGTGGAGTCCCCGCAGCGCCTGGGCGTCGGTCGGCCGAATGCCGTCCTGCAGCGCCTCGATCTCGGCCTGGAGCACCGCCAGCGGGGTGCGCAATTCGTGGGCGGCGTCGGCCATCCAGCGCCGACGGGCCCCGTCGTGCTCGCCCAGGGCGCGCCCCAGCACGTTGAAGTCCTCGCTCAAGCGACCCAGTTCGTCGCCGCTGTCGGCCTCCACCCGGGCGGAAAAATCTCCGCTGGCCAGGCGCCGGGCGGCCTGACTGATCGCCCGCACCGGGGAGAGCAGGTGACGGGCCAGCAGATAGGCGAACAGGGCTGCAATTGGCAGCATCACCAGCACCACCCGCAACAGCCAGTCGCGCTGGGCCAGCAGGAAGGCGTCGTCCTCCACCGAGGGCGGTCGGTCAGCGGGGCGCAGCACCACGTCGCCTACCTTGACGCCGGAGACTTCCACCGGCGCTCTGGGCATGCTCGCAGTCGGGCTGAAATCGCCCACAACCAGGCTGCCTTGAGCGTCAATCAGGGCAATGCGGCGCGGTAGGCCCTCACGACGCTGGTTCGGTGGCGGCGGCGGAGGCGGCGGCCGTCGTCGCTCCCCGTCTCGCGGTGGGCGTGGACGGTTGCGATCGCTTCCCGGTCCCCGGTCTTCATCGTCGGAGGCCCATTCGGGCGGCGGCGGGCGCCTCCGCTCAAAGTCGAATTCCGCATCGTGCTCCCGCTGGTCCGCCGCCGGTGGTGGTCGGTCCGGTCGCGGGCCCGCCGGTGGTCGCTGATCGCCGTGGCTGCGCTCCCGGTCGGGTGGCGGCGGGCGACCGGATGCCGAATCGTCGTCCAGCCAGCGGCGGTTCTCTGGTGGCGGCGGACGGCGTCGCTCCGGCGGTGGTGGCGGTGGCTCACCCGGACGGTCGAAGCCTTCATCGGCGGGTGGACGGCGCTCATCGCCTCGCGGCTGGCGTTCGCTGCGGATGGTCCATTGGACCTGGCGGGTCCAGCGGCGCGGACGGTCGCGTATTCCCTCCCAGCCGCCATCCTGCTGATAGACGCGTGCGGCCAGCTGAGCGAGTCCCGGCAGCAGCTTGGCATCGGCGGCATTGACGTAGGCGACGAAGCCCTGGTCCAGCCGCCACTGACTGAGCAGCGCCAAAGCGCCGGCGCCGATCAGCACGGCGGCAAACAGCGCCAGGAACAGTTTCCAGTACAGTCTCATCAGCCGCTATCAGGTCCAGTTTCGCCAGAGCGGGCAGGATAAGCGAGGACGCGGGTCCGAGGGCACGGTGATGCAACCAAGCCGATCCCTGCATCACCATGCCCTCAGCCCTCAGCCCTCAGCCCTCAGCCCTCAGCCCTCAGCCATGAGCTCTAGCGCCCAACCAGGAACACCTCCTGCGGCAGTTCCGCGCCGATCCCGCTGTTGCGGCGAATGATGTCGCTCAAGCGGGTGCGGTTTATCTCTTCCACCTCGCGCCGATTCATCCGGCCCTCGTAGTAGAAGCGATCGCCATCGCGCAGCGCGCGGAATTGATCGGCCAGCAGTCGCTGCAGGGTGGGGCCGACCATCGCATCGCGCACGTGTGCTTCGGCCAGCAGTCCGCTCCACAGATCGATCTGCTCGACGCTGGCGTAGGTGTCGGACAGCCGCCGGCGGACCTGGCGGTCATTGCTCACGTCCTCGAAGCGCCGAATCGGCGGCATCTGCAGCGCCCGGCGGACCTCCACGTAGCTGGGCAAGCCATGATCGCGTCCGCGCTGGATATTGAGTGCGGCCAGATCGAAGCCACCGCTGCCCGGCGGTCCGAACAGGAAGTTGCGCACGTCGTCGATCACGTAGACGTCCAGTTCCTGACAGCGTTGCGCAGCCAGTCCGCGGAGCAGCGCTTCGATCCCGCCTTCGGCCAGTCGCTGCGGCGAGAAGAAGGCGTCGCGCAGCGCCAGATCGCCGGCGTCGATGCTGCGGCCGTCCGCGGTCAACCGCTTCAGCGTCGGGCTGAGCATGCTGTGGCCGAGGCGGTAGGCGGCAGTGGAGAAGGCGTTGTAGATCCGCGCATCGACATTTCGGTCGTAGCCGCGATAGGGCCCGATTGCGTCGGGGCCCAGCAGCACCGGGAGGAACTCGCGATAGGTGATCGCCTGAATCTCGCCGATCACCATGGCCCGCGCGCGCTGGTAGATCTCTTCGTCGCTCAGTCGCGGCTGTTCGGCAGCGATCCGTCGTGCCCACCAGTTGTGTTCGCGCACGAACAGCGTGTGCATCGCAGTCAGCGCGATCTGTTCGTTGGCGCGGACATCGCCGGCCAGGAACAGCTGGTCGCTGGGGCCACCGGCGTTGGACAATCCTTCGCTGTTGAAGGGCAGCAGGTTGCCTTCACTGGTCGCCAGCTGGCCGTTGCGGAAGCTGCGCAGCGCGCTGGCACGGGTGGCGTCCGAGCCATAGACCATCGAGCCGTCCAGCCAGCCGCTGATCTCGTTGACCTGCTGTCGCGGGTTGCCCGCACCCAGACCGCTCTGCGGGTCGTAGATCGAGCGGTTGAGGGTAATGAAGTCGTCGCTACTGCTGTCCGGGTCGAACCAGGGATCCCCGGTGGGTACTGCGATCGGCGCCAGCTCGGCCGGGTCAGCGCCATCGGTCAGGTCGATGTCGTGATCGATGAACTGACCCCA
>JAGRJL010000720.1 GCA_020442775.1 Lysobacterales bacterium
CCGAATGCTCGACAGTACGCCCTTCCGCAATCGCCATTTCACCGCGGGCGATGCCCTCAAGGATTCCAAGCCGCTTCTGTTGCAAGTCGTAGGTCTCGCAATCCACCAGATAAGCGCTCGGCAAGCCATGTTGAGTGATCAGGATCGGTTGCTTGTCGCGCTCGAGGTCGGCCAAGAGATCGGTGGCCTGTCGCTTTAGCGTAGTGACCAGTTCAGTGCGCATGTAAGTGATACTAAAGTGATACTTACCCCGGTACAAGAACTGGTCTGGGAGCGCCACGGTCCGTGGGGTCGCCAAGTAGTGTGTTCCCGAGACGAGCCTAAACGATCTGGCGCTATCGCATCGGTTCCAACCGGTACTCGCCAGACCAGCCAACGGCGCCTTCCTGGCCCTCTGGGCCTCGATAGCGCAGATCGATGATGACCCGATCGTCGGCAATCTCAACAAATCCGTGGAAAGCGCTGCTGGCTCTGACGAGGCTGACTTCCGACCCCGCAATCCTCCCGCTGTTGCGCGGAATCCGGTAATGCGCGCTGACTGCCAGCGTGCCCGCGAAGACTGCGGAGAAGGGATCGTGGACCATCGGGACCCGTCGCCCGCTGACCTCAAGGAGATAGCCTGACTCAGCCGAGCTGAGGTGGGCGACCTCATCGTTGTAGGGCAGGCTACAGGTGTTGACCAGCATGGACAGCAACAGCGATACCGGGCCGTAGGTCTGCGACCAGGCGTAGGGTTCCAGGTATCGCGCAAGCAACCCGAAGAATTCGCTCATGAGTGTCCTGGTGTGGTGATGCAGCCCGAATCTAGCGCAGCAAGCCACGCAAGGCGGTGCGCTGGAGCCGGAGTGGATCAGCCCACGACGCCGAGTATCGCCAACGGATACTTGGGTCGAGGATGGAGACTCGCGCCGGCGGACCGCGTCCGACCATTCTGGGCCCTGAGCCCTGAGCCCTGAGCCCTGAGCCCTGCTCCCTGTGCCCTACAAAAATTCCAGCTTGCTGAAGGCCAGCACCAGCTCCTTCATCCCGTGATCATCGAAGTTGACCTGGACCCGGGCGTGGTCGCCCTGGCCGTAGGCCTGTACCACCACGCCTTCGCCGAAGCGCGGATGACGGACGTTACCGCCCAGCTTGACCGGCGAGGTGTTCAGCGGCGCCGCGCTGGCGGCTCCACCGAAGCTGGAGGGGCGGGTGAGCTGCACCTTGGGGCGTACTTCGCTCAGGCAGCGCCCCGGCAATTCGCGGATGAAGCGCGACGGCGCGTTGTAGGCGGCGCTGCCGCGCCAGCGGCGGCTTTCGGCATAGCTCAGCACCAGCTGGCGCTCCGCGCGGGTCATCCCCACGTACGCCAGTCGGCGCTCTTCCTCCAGCTGCTGCGGCCCTTCCTCCATCGCCCGCTGATTGGGGAAAAGTCCTTCCTCCATCCCGACAATGAAGACCAGCGGAAACTCCAGTCCCTTGGCGCTGTGCAGGGTCATCAGCTGCACCGCGTCGGCGTGTTTGCTGGCCTGGGTCTCGCCGGCGTCCAGCGAGGCCTGGGAAAGAAAGGCGGCCAGCTCGCCCATCTCCTGATCCTCGTCTGGGACCCGGTAGCTGTTGGCCATCGCGATCAGTTCGGTGAGATTCTCGCCGCGCGCTTCGGCTTCGCGCGGTTCCAGCGCGGCGACCGCGGCGCGCAGGCCGCTGATTTCCAGCACGCCCTCGACCTGTTCGGCCAGGGTGCGTTCGCTCAGGGATTCCCGAATATGGTCGATCAGCTCCACGAACTCGGTCAGTCCGTTGCGCGGACGCCCGCCGAGGGCGTTGCGCAGGCTGGGATCGG
>JAGRJL010000721.1:0-213 GCA_020442775.1 Lysobacterales bacterium
GGGCAAGCGATGCCCTCCTACCTGGCCGGAGCGGCAGTAGTCTTTCCAGCCGCTACCTGCAATATATCCGCGCGCAATCGCTTCCACCGGGAGTGGGCGCAGGCGCTTGACCACCACGCTGCGCTCAAGCAATGGCGCCGGATCGATGCCTGGTGGCACCACCGACTCTACCGTCTGTCCGGTGAGGTGGTTGGGGCAAAGCGAATCGCTGCG
>JAGRJL010000721.1:261-2710 GCA_020442775.1 Lysobacterales bacterium
GGCAGTACCACATCGAATGCGCTCAGGCGGTCAGTTGCCACCATCAGCAGTCGCTGGCTGTCGATCTCATAGACGTCCCGAACCTTTCCTCGATGGAGGAGCACAAGCCCGGTCGAAAATTCAGAACTGGCGATATCCATGGTTGCCGTTCGAAGGCGGCGCAGAAGCATACCAGCAGCCGCCGCCGCTTGGGCATCGTTGCCGCTGACAAAGCCCCCTGAACATTTCGATCCCAACGGCTCACTCGGTTGACGGGGCCACAGCGTGCATCGACAGCCCGACCCCGAGTCAGCGAGGGTGCACGCCGATCAATCCCAAATTGCTGCCAAACTGTCGGACTCTAGACGGACCGCCCGTACATCCCGGGTACAATGCACGATTCGCGCGTGACGAGTCTGGAATCCTCCTGTTGAGCCGAACACCAAAGCTCGCTGCTATGCAACTGGACGCGTTGGTGGCTCGCTCGCGCCTCGCGCCGGTCGTGCGCCTGCAAGAAAGCGAGACCGATGGCGGCTCGCTGTTGTGCCCTGAACCGTCGCGACCGGGATCCGGAGCATGACTGACGCGGCCAAACCCTGGGTTGCGACCGTGCTGGGAGCCGCCGTCGGATTGCTCGCCGGCGGGCCCTTCGGTGCGCTGGCCGGCGCCGGGCTGGGGCAGGCCTGGGGCCGAGGCTGGCTGTGGCCCAATCAGGC
The DNA here is from genome assembly GCA_020442775.1 of Lysobacterales bacterium. Taxonomy (GTDB): domain Bacteria; phylum Pseudomonadota; class Gammaproteobacteria; order Xanthomonadales; family SZUA-5; genus SZUA-5. The sequence continues at coordinate 957 of JAGRJL010000721.1, forward strand.
TACTCGCGGTCTGCCGATCGAATTGAGACTGATGTTCGAACTGCTGGGCCACCTCGCCAAGGCTGATGGGCGAGTCAGCGAACGGGAAATCGCCTTTGCTGAAGGGCTGATGGAACGCTTCAAGCTCAGCACCTCCGGGCGCAAGGCCGCGATCAGTGCTTTCGACCGAGGGCGGGCGACCGATTTCCAGCTGGAACCCGCCATTGCCCAGCTAGATCAGTCAGGCATTCGCGGGACCGCCGAAGCCGAGCAGATGGTCGACATCCTGATGCGGCTGGCCGAGGCCGACGGTCCCCTGGTGCCCGCCGAAAAGGGCGCCCTGGAGCGAATCGCGATGCGCCTGGGGGTCAGCGGACGGCGTCGACGGACACCTTCGAGCCAGACCGCAGATATCACCTGGACCAGCGCCAGCGCGCACGCCGAGCTTGGTCTGGATCAGCAGGCTGATGCGGATCAGGTTCGCTCGGCCTACAAGCGCTTGATGAGCCGCTATCATCCCGACAAGTTGGCGGCGCAGGCGCTGAGCGATCAGGAGCGCAGCGCGGCCGATGACCGCCTGCGGCGAATTCGCAGCGCCTACGAGTATCTGCGCAGTCGCTGATCGAAAGGAGACCACGTGAGCCAATCTTTCAAACCGCTGATCGCTCCCTCGATCCTGGCTGCCGACTTCTCGCGGTTGGGCGAAGAGGTCCGTGCGGTGCTCGCCGCCGGTGCCGACTGGATTCACTTTGATGTGATGGACAACCACTACGTGCCCAATCTCAGCGTCGGGCCGCTGGTGCTGGAAGCCCTGCGCAAGGCCGATATCGATGCGTTCATGGACGTCCATCTGATGGTCGAGCCGGCCGAGCGCCTGATTGACGACTTTGCTGCTGCCGGCGCCAACCTGATCAGCATTCATCCGGAGAGCGTCCGTCATCTGGACCGCGCCCTGGCCCAGATCAAGGAACACGGGATTCAGGCCGGCGTGGTCCTTAACCCGGCCACTTCCATCGAGGTGGTCGACTGGGTGATGGACAAGCTGGATCTGATCCTGGTGATGAGCGTGAATCCGGGCTTCGGCGGCCAGGCCTTTATCCCGGCGATGCTGGAGAAGTTGCGCCAGCTGCGCTCGCGCATCGATGCCAACGGGCGACCGATTCGCCTGGAGATCGATGGCGGCATCAAGACCAACAACATCGCCGCTGCGGCGGCCGCTGGCGCCGACACCTTTGTCGCCGGGTCGGCGATCTTCGGCAGCGCAGACTACGCCCAGACCATTGCCTTGATGCGGGAGCAGATCGCCACCGCGAGTTGATCAAGCCGGTGGGCAAGGGTTAGCGGATCGGCTGCCATCGCCGCTGTCGTGGTCTTCCTCGTCCCTCCGCGACCAATAGCTCGCCGATTTACCAAGGCCAACCCGCGAGAAGCCTTTCATCCGTTGGCGATCAGGCGGTTATCGAGTGACCTCAAGGCACGTCTGCGCCACATTTTCGGCGGCGCCTGCAGGCGCCAGGGCGCGCGCAGAGCGCGCCATTTCACGCAATTTCCCGGGATCGGCCAGCAATGCCTCCAGAATCCTGGCCATTGCTTGCGCCCCGCCACCGCCCTCGGCCATCAGCTTTGCCGCGTGGTGGTCAACCAGCCACTGCGCGTTGGCAGTCTGGTGATCGTCCACCGCATGCGGAAATGGCACCAGCACAGATGCCAGCCCGGTAGCGGCCAGTTCGGCGACGGTTAGCGCACCGGAGCGACAGATCGCCAGATCGGCGTTG
>JAGRJL010000722.1 GCA_020442775.1 Lysobacterales bacterium
ATGGCGATACGCTGCCGTTGACCGCCCGACAGGCGCACGCCGCGCTCGCCCAGGAAGGTGTCATAGCCGTCGCCCAGATCGCTGATGAAATCGTGCGCCTCGGCCGCCCTGGCGGCTGCCTCCACTTCGGCGTCGGTAGCCCGGGGTCGCCCATAGCGAATGTTGTCGCGCGCGCTGGTACCAAACACAAAGGTGTCCTGCGGCACCAAGGCCATCTGCTCGCGCAGGTAGGCCAGCGGCAGCTGGGCCAGCGGACAACCATCCAGTTCGATATGACCACTGGTCGCTTCCCAATGGCGCAGCAGCAGCTGCAGCACCGTACTCTTGCCGGCCCCGGAGGGGCCAACCAGGGCGATGGTCTCGCCCGGCCGGATGCTCAGATCGAAATCGCTTAGCGCCGGCTTGTCAGCGCGGGTCGGGTAGTGAAAGCCGACCCGATCAAAGCGCAAATGGCCGCTGGCGCGGCGCGGCGTGGTTGCCGGCCGCAGGGGATCGCCGATTGCCGGGTTGCGGTGGAGCAGCGCCATGATTCGCTCCATCGCGCCGGCCGCGCGCAGAACGTCACCCCAGACCTCGCTGAGGGCGCCGGTTGAGCTGGCTGCCATCACCGCATAAAGGACGAACTGGCTCAACTGACCGCCGCTCATCTCGCCATCGAGGACCGCCTTGGCGCCTACCCAGAGGACGACGGTGACTGCGCCGAATACCAGCAGGATCACCAGGGCAGTCAGCGCTGCGCGCATCAACAGCCGCCTGCGCGCGGTACTCAGCGTGGCAGCGATCGCCTGGTTGTAGCGGCTGCGTTCGTAGTCCTCGCGCGCGAAGGACTGTACCGTGGCGATTGCGCCCAGAGTTTCCCCGGCAATCGCCGAGGTGTCGGCAAGCCGATCCTGGCTCTCCCTGGAAAGCCGCTGTACCCGTCGCCCGAATAGCAGGATGGGCACCACGGTCAGCGGTATACCGACCACGATCAACATCGCCAGCTGCGGACTGGTCACCACCAGCAACACCAGTGCACCGACCAGCATCAGCAGCGAACGCAAGGCCACCGAGGCGCTGGAACCAACCACCTGTTGGATCAACTCGGTGTCGGTGCCCAGACGCGACTGCAGCTCGCCGACTCGGGTGGTTTCATAAAAGCCGATTTCCTGACTCAGCAAGTGGCCGTAAAGCGCTCGGCGAATGTCGGCAATGACCCGCTCACCCAGCCAGCTGACGAAGAAGAAGCGCGCGGCGGTGGCGACGCCGAGGACCCCGGCGACCGCCAGCAGCGCCAGAAAGTAGCGGTCGATGAGGCCGGCGTCAGTTTGCGAAAATCCGTGGTCGATCATCTGCCCGACAGCGGCAGGCAAAATCAGCGAGGCGCTGGTCGAAAGCAGCAGAAACACCACGGCCGCGATCATGGCAGTGCGATAGGGCCGCAGAAAGCCGATCAGGGAGCGCAGGGCAGCGACTCGGCCTGGATTGGGCAGTGCGGATGTGTTCGCGTCAGGTTCGGCCATGCTCAACGTCAGTTCCGGCTGGATGGGGCGGGCCCGACTTATGGGCAACGCGCCTGATTCTGCTCGATGCTGGATTCTGATCCGCCCCAAGCTTAGGCTACTTCGGCTTCATCGCGGCAACCAGCGGCGATGCTGGTCTACACAGCGCTTGCGGTCGCTATCGCGGGCAATGCTCTGGCGAACGCGGAGAATACAACGAAGGACGCTGCGATGAGTGCGGTAGCGGAGTGGTTGATCTATGGGGCCTATGGCTACAGCGGTCAGCTGATCGTTCGACAGGCGGTTGATCGGGGTCTGAGGCCGGTATTGGGCGGCCGAGATCAGGCCCGGCTGAAGGCCATGGCTGAGCCGCTGGGGCTGAGCACCCGGACGTTTGCAGTCGACGAGGTGGGCGCGCTCAAACAGGGCCTGGACGGCATCAATCTGGTGCTCAATTGCGCGGGACCCTTTTCCGCGACCGCCGCTTCGATGCTCGAAGGCTGTTTGCAACTGGGCGCCCACTATCTGGACATCAGCGGAGAGATCGAAGTTTTCCGGCATGCGCACGCGCAGGATCAGCGGGCGCGTTCGCGTGGACTGGTCGTGTGCCCCGGGGTCGGCTTCGACGTTGTCCCTACCGACTGCATGGCGGCGTTGCTCAAGCGGGAGCTGGCCGACGCACAAAGGCTGAT
>JAGRJL010000723.1 GCA_020442775.1 Lysobacterales bacterium
CCGGCAGCACCTTCGCCGAGCCGCCGCATCGCTTCGAAGCCGGCACCCCGAATATCGCCGGGATCGTCGGGCTGGGCGCGGCGATCGACTGGCTGCAGGCAACCGGTCTTGAGCAGCTGCGCGAACACGAACGGACCCTGGGTGACTACGCTGCCGGCGCGCTGGCGACGGTGACCGGGCTGCGCATGATCGGCACCGCTGCGGACAAGGTGCCGGTGTTTTCCTTCCTGATCGACGGGGCACACGCCCACGATCTGGCAATGATTCTGGACACCGAGGGCATCGCGGTGCGCTCGGGACACCACTGCGCCCACCCGCTGATGCAGCGCTTCGGCGTGTCTGCGACCCTGCGCGCATCGCTGGGGGTCTACAACACCGCGGCTGAGATCGATCGCCTGGTAGTCGCGCTGGACAATGCGCGTCGGATGCTGAGCTGAGTCGATGGGTCGCCCGGTGTGATGCCGGGCGGTCCAGCCACTCACCAGGCACGGCCCATGCTGCCTGCATGATTGCGCGCCAATGCCTGAAATTTGGCACGCGAATATGGCAGGATCGGCACCCGGAAATCGGCCAATCGGTCACGCGGGAGCCCATGCAGAAACTGCTGTTCTTCGGTACCGAGCGCTATGCGCTGCCGATCCTGCGCCCGCTGGCCGCGGCAGCCCGAGCCCGTGGACTGCAGGTGCGCTGGTTCCTGCATCAGGTCGATGCCAGTCATCTGGCCGAAGGCGAGCACCAGCTGCGCAGCACCGATGCGGTCAGCGCCTATCAGCCCGACGTGGTTTACGCCGCCAGCAACTGGGTACCGCCGTTCTTTCCTGGCCTCAAGGTGCAGCTCTTCCACGGCTTCAGCGTCGACAAGCGCAGCGAGGGCAAGGGCCACTACCGGATTCGCGGGCTGTTTGATCTCTACTGCACCCAGGGCCCCGAAACCACCTCCCGCTTCGAACAACTGGCGGCCGAGCACGGCCACTTCCGGGTGGCTGAGACCGGCTGGACCAAGCTGGATCCGATGTTTCGCCCAGGTTCGCAGGCGTCACTGGATCTGATTGCCGCCGCCGGTCGCAAGGTGGTCCTGTTTGG
>JAGRJL010000724.1 GCA_020442775.1 Lysobacterales bacterium
CAATAGTATTCGGCGCCGGCGCCAGGCTCGCTGCCAATCTGGGCGAACAATCGCGCCTCGGCGCCGTACTCCGAAATCGGCGCCATCAGCACCGAGGCGCGGAAATTGGCACCAAAGGCGCTGGCGAAGTCGGAGTTCATCTCCAGTCCGATTTGCACGTAGTTGGGGCCATGCGCCTTGGGCAGCGCGGTGATGATGACCCCATTGCGGCCACCTTCGTTGACCACCTGATAGCTGACCTGGGCGAAGGTGCCCAAGCCATAGACCCCGCGCAGCTGGGCCTCCAGGGCCAGCGTGTCCAGCCGCTGGCCGATGGGGATATCGACGCGCTGCAGGATCACCTCATTGGCATAGGGCGTGCGGTTGTCCAGACGCACAAACTCGATGCGCGGGACCAGATCCAGGCGCAGCAGCGCCATGCGGGTCGGACGATTGGTGGACAAATCTGCCAGACGGGCCGCCGCCGCTTCGCCGGCCTGCTGGCCGATCCGGATCGCCTGCTCACCCTGGTCGAACTCCGCCGAGCCGACCTCGGTGCCCAGTTCCGGGGTGATCAGCAGGTCGCGTTCGCCCAGTGTGTTGATCGCCTCGCGGGTGTTGCCAACGGTCATCAGGCTGGTCAGCTGATTGATCACGGTGAGCAGATTGGCGTTGCTGTCGAGTTTCTCCAGCGGCATTCCGACATTGACCGCGATCACCACGTCGGCGCCCATCTGGCGAACCACGTCGATCGGCAGCTGGTTGGCCAGACCGCCGTCCACCAGCACCCGGCCGTCGATCTCCACCGGATCGAACACCGCCGGCAGCGACATGCTGGCGCGCATCGCGGTGGGCAGACTGCCGTGGTCGATCACCACCGCCAGCCCGGTGTTCAGATCGGTGGCCACTGCGCGATAGGGAATCGGCAGTTGATCGAAATGCTCCACGCTGGTGGCGGCCAGCATTGCCCGCTCAAAGAACGCCTGGATCCGCTGCCCGGAGATCACTCCGGTGGCCAGCTTCAGCCCGGTCCCTTCCGGGCCGACTTCGATGCCCACGCCAACCCCGCTGAGCGCCAACCGGTCCTCGTCCTTGCGCCGGATC
>JAGRJL010000725.1 GCA_020442775.1 Lysobacterales bacterium
CGGTAAAGCCGGGGTCCAGTACGAGCGCCTGTTCCAGCAGATCGGCGATCCGATTGAACTCCACCCGGGCGAAATAGCGGGTGCGGGCCTGCAGGTACAGGGCATAGGCGTCGACGCTGTCGGTGCGTTTGGCCGGGGCCGCGATGGCGCCGATGCGCACATCAAGGTTGTTGCTGATCGCCGCTACGATGGCGCTGGCGATCTCGTCCTGGATCTCGAACAGATTCTCCGTGCTCAGCGTGCGGTCAAAGGTCTCGGACCACAGATGCACATCGGTTTCGCCATCGATCAACTGGGCGGTGATGCGAATTCTGTCGCCGGCCTTGCGCACGCTGCCTTCGAGCACGTGACGGACCTTGAGGGTACGCGCGATGTCCGGAATGCCGATGTCCTGTCGGGTGCGGAACTGGAACGAGGAGGTGCGCGAGGCCACGCTCAGACCGTCGGCCGAGACCAGCACATTGAGGATCTCTTCGCTGATGCCCTCCGAGAAGTAGGCCTGGTCGCCCTCCGGTGAAAGATCGTCAAAGGGCAATACAGCGATCGAGGCAGCCGCCACCTCGGGCGCCACCGGCGGGTCGACTCGGTTGGTTTCGGTATCCGATGGCGAATCCAGCTTGGATGCCGCCTCGCTTGTACTGTCGGCCGTCGCCATTGTGGGCGCTTCGGGCCACAGGCGGTCCACGATCACCAGCGCCGCCACCGCAACGAAACCGATCAGCAGCATCCGGTCCATGCGCTGAGTACTGTGGGTGGCGGTCGGCCTCGTCCGCGCGTCGCCGTCGTCGCGGACCAGCCCCTGCGGGGTCAGCTCGAAGACCCAGCTGACGATCAGTGCCGGAATGAAGCCCAGCGCCAGCAGCACCACCAGCACCTGCAGCACCCAGTCCGGCGTGTGGAAGATCGGCAGCAGTGTTTCGGCGATCTGGATCAGCAGCCAGGCGGTGACCAGGTACAGCCCGGCGACCCGGATGACGTTGCGGCGGCGTAACTCGGCGAGGAAGCTCACCGCCCCTGTGACCCTTCGTGGTCTGGTTTGTGAGGGGTTAGCGCCAGTCGGTGGCCGATCATGGTTCGCTTCCTTCATCCGCTGCGGGCGCCGGCACCCCGACAGGGCTGCTCCGGTCCAACCCGGCCAGGGTAGGCGAGATCGCTGCCGCGAGCGCCTCCAGACTCGCCAGCTGTTGTTCGCCGAGGCTGGCCACGTAGGCTAGATGCCGCCGCAGGTTGTCGGCAAAATCGTTGCGAAAGGCGGGGTCGTTGCGCATACCCTCAAAATCGCAGGAAGAATCGGCCCAATTGGTGGCAAGGCCGGAATTGATCAGCTGCGGATAGTGGCGGGCGAGCACCCAGCGGTCGATCTGGATATCGGTGCGCAGCTGGGAGCGGTCGGCGTGAGCCTGGTCAAAGGACAGGATCGCCGTTTTGATCGCAGGATCGCGGATCAGCAGGATATTGCCGGTGGCGATGAGTTCCTTGATGGTCGGCGGATAGAAGATCGTCGCGGCGTAGATGTGGGATCGACCGGCCGCGTTGCAGTGGCTGCGGTCCAGCGATTCCAGGCCCTTCCCGGTGGCCAGGTAATCGCGCAGGCTCTCGATCAGCGCCCGGCGATGGGCCAGCGATTCAGCCGTTTCGCGAACCTCCGGCAGGATCTCGGCGACCTCCCGCCCGAGCCGTTCCAGGTATTCCTGCTCGCGGATCCGGTCCTGTCGGTCTTCGTTCCAGTTCGCCACCTGGAT
>JAGRJL010000726.1 GCA_020442775.1 Lysobacterales bacterium
TCCCGTTGGTCTCGCTCGACGCCCACAGCCGGCCGTCGGGGAGCTCGAAGAGCGAGCGCACGTCATCGGTGATTCCAGCAATGGCGCCTTCGTCGACCCACCTCTCACCCTCGCGCCGCATCGAGGCGAGGCCGCCCATGAGGCCGACGAAGACCCGCTGGCGGTCGACGCGCGAGCGCAACAGGGCACTCGCGAAGCTTCGCGAGCTCGCCACCGTGCCGGTCTCGCCGCGAAACGAGTAGACCCGCTCGGTGTTGGCGACCAGGAGCTCCTCTTCGAACGTCAACAGGTCCCAGGTCTGTCCGCCGACCTGTGGAAGACGCTCGAAGTACGCCTCGGGCCCGGCCACCAGGCGGAACAGGCCCTCGGCGGTGGTGGCGTAGAGCTCGCCGCGGTGACGGTAGACGGCGAGCGCAGAGCCATCGAGCCCGGTGCGTTCGTCGAAGCGGGTGACCGGTGAGGTTACCTCGGCCCGCGCCAGGCCACGGTCGAGGGCCATCCAGAGCGCGCCCTCGCGGTCCTGATGGAGCGCCCACACGACGTTGCCCTGGAGGCCGCGATCCTTGTCGATGTGGCCGATGTTGTTGCCGCTCTTGTCGAGGACGTAGGCCCCGGCTCCCAGGGTAGCGAGGGCGATGCGCCGATCCTCGAGCAAGATGCCGGTGTAGACGCGCTCCTGCGCGAGTGCCAGGTCGATCTCGGTTGAGAGCGCTTCTGGCGGTGCCGTGCTCGGCAGGGGCAGCAGACCGATCGCACCGGTAACGGCGAGCAGCCCAGCTCCCGAGTCGCCCCATGGCAAGACTGCGGAGGCATGGCCGCGCGCAACCGCCTCGCCGCCGGGAACCGGCCGCAGCTCGTCGGCAACGAGCTCCAGCAGGCCGCGACCGCGATCGCGAACGAAGAGGCGTCCGGGGAGCGAAAACGCGTGGAACCCCTCTTGCGCTTCCCAGGTGCTCACCTCGGCCGAGCGCACCCGAATCAACCTCGCCAGAGGGGCGAAGTAGACCCCTTTCGGGGTGGCGTGGGTCGACCAGACGTCGGCAAAGTCACGGGCATCCGGCGGGAGCTGCTCGAGGTGCGAGACGTAGCGCAGGACGCCGCGCTCGTCGGGCTCGAGCGAGCCGATCTCTCCGACGGCGCCGACCCACACGCGGTCGTCCGCGTCGACTGCCACCGAGCGCACGATCGTTTGTCGCTCGGTCCGGATCAGGCGCCACCGAAGGCCGTCGACCTCGAGGACCCCGAAGCCGTTGGCGACGTAGACGATCCCGCGCGAGTCCTGGGTGATCGCCCAGTTCTGGGCGTGGCCGCCGTGTTTCTTGGTGTCGAAGGTGCGCAGCAGCGGCTGGCCGAACTCGCGGCGATACGCGTCCTCCTGGGCCCGGACGGCGGACGCAGAGAGCACCAACAGCGTCGCTGCGGTCACGATGGCGCGCGTCATTCTCGTGTCAAGGCTCCACTCGAGGTTGTTGCGAGGTCGGGACTAGCAGTTAGCCCAATGCTCCGAAGGGGGCTCATTCGAAGCGTAACTTAACAAACAATCGGACATCGGCAACAGCGAGAAGGCGAAAAAAGCGCATCCTGATTTTCACCGCGGCCTATTTCCACTTCTTGTATTCGCGGTCATTTAAAAACCGTGCTCCGCTTCTTCGAACAAAATCTGTGTCGATCCTCTTTTCCTGTTCGTCAAGCTTGTTTTGTAATTCGTCTGGAGTTGCAAGAAGTATCGTGATGTTTATATCTCCATTTGAATCTATTTCTTTCTGTATTCTTTCGATGATAAATCGGTCTACAGCCCATTTTTGAATGACAATGTCAACGTTCTGTTGAATCGTGTTTTTCCTGTCATCGGAATTGACGTATTCGACTATTTTTCTATGAAATTTTGTTTGTTTCCACGCTTCCGTGACAGATACTCCAACGGTGTTCTGCAGGAGCCAAAGGCCGAAGGCGGTGACTGCTACCGTGACCTTCAGGCTCTCTCTTTCGACTTTCTCAAGGTAGTACGCAGGGATGTGGTTTAAGGGTTGCTTGACGCGGTCTCTCAGTGACTGCTTTTCATTTGGTTCCAGGAAGCTCTGATTTATGAGGCTGTAAACTTCCTGCGCTTGAACCTCTCTGCTAAGGTGTGATAGCTTCTAAAGCAGTAGTCGAAAAGTTCTGTCGGAAACTAAATCGAGCGCCGGGTGGTAAACAATGATATTTAGATTATTCATAGGACTTAGGGCTTGCTGTCCGGGCTCTTATTACTAAAATTTCGCAGGATTTTATTCACTCTATGATAGAGCGGCCCGGACGAGCAACCGGAATCAATACTACTATTAACGGTTTCCTTGTTCAACAAACAACTACAACTGGGCACACCACGAAAATTGCGAGCCGAACCTCAGTTTCAACCAACTAAGTGCAACAGCGGTCTGGACAGGTAGAAGTCTGCTGGTGTGCGAAAGCCATGTCGTTTCCTTGGAGTCAGAGGATTTCAAGGTCCTTCTCCAGACCAACGGTATGGACGTGAACCCGACGCATGAAACCGTGTTCGTCGAACTGCCAACATCGGTCAGGCAGGCCCGCGAACCCGTGTCCAGCAGGGTTGATCCATGTATGCCAGCAGTCGGTTGGTGGCGCGTTGATAGCCGTGGGCGTTGATCATCACGGCAAGGTTCACAATCACAAATGCGAATGAGACAGCGAGCCTGGCCTTGAGGTCGGGGCAGCCGTTCTGCGAGCACAACGCGTGCCACAGGGTTTCACCTTCCTTCTCTGCCCGTACCGGAGAATTCATGAAGAGGGTGGCTATGTCGCCTGCGAAAACCGCGAACAAGGCGACCGCCGGTAGGTAGAAGATGATGATCGTGGCGAGCCAGTTACCCCAGCGGTTGCCGGGCGCCTTGAATGCGCCTGGGGGGAGAAATCGCCAATCGATCTGACCCGCCAGAGACCAACGGCGATCTACTTTCTCGTGCTTTTGTTGACCGGCCACTCGGATTGGGCCCATCGTGTTGATTCGCATCGGTGCAGAATGCGGCACGCTTCCGACGCTGCTCCACCCTGCTTTGTCTGCCGCGGCGGAAGGGTCTGGCTCGCCGTCACGGGCAATGCCTTCGGTCGCAGTGAACTGGACATAGGCGTGGTACTTTCCGACGTTGAACTGTTTGGCCAAGTCCGGCGAGAACTGCGCGCTCGCCACGCTGCCGAGGGCAACGGTCAATTCGGCGGGGCCAGGATAGCTCTCGGCAGCATGCGAATTCGACAAGTGCTCTACCGACAGCGGAATAGCTCGCGGTGAGCGGCCGAACAACTGCGTGGCGTGTAGCTGATTCTTCAAGTATTTCCTGAATTTCTCGTCGGTTTTGTATTTCTCGCTGTCTCGGAGCAGATAGAAGATGAGGTGATTCTCGCGCCGGGAAGAATAAATGCACCACGAACCCAGAATTGCCAGTAGGAGCCCGCCGATGATGCCGGCGTCAGTGGCGCTGAAGCGAGCACCCAGCACCGGCACTTCAAAATGCAGTGATTCCACCCAGTTGCGCAGCAGATGTTGGCGCATTGCGTCGCGTCCGACCATTTGCGGACGCTCGCTTCCGGGCTCGTCGATATCGGCCATGAGACCCTTCTCGGTCGCTGCTCCCCGAATCATGGGTGTGTTCTCATTCGATTCTGCAAATGCCCGCATAAAGGACAAGGTGGTGTTGAAGGCCATGGCGATCAGTACCCAGGAAATCGCGATCACAAGTCCGTAGAGCCAGCGCGAACGCTGTGCGGCGGTCTCAATGTCGTTGACTCTGGAGTCGATGTAGTCCTGCTCGGCCTTCTTGGGGATCAGGTCGTCGATCAGTTTCAGCTCTTTCATGGCGGTCACCGCGCTCCCGGTTCGGGGATAGCTCAGAGGGATTCGAATCAGGCTCGGAGAGGCACCAAGCCGGCTTGACCACCAGAAGTGCGTCCGGAGTCCGATTTCTCTCACGCCTCCGAAAATTGGGGGTCAAGCCTACAATCGAAGCATCTGACCAGTTGGCTGCGTGCGACCAAGGGCTTTCTGGCCGCCAACATCGAGATCGCCCCGGCTGGGCTGATGCGCGATCACCCGATAAGCGAGTGGGGCGCGGTGCAAGTGCAGACTAGGCGCTGGCAACGCGACAACGATCCAGGCCGGGAACCTAACGCGGAAAGTCGCTCCAACCCCCCCCCCCCCCCCCCGCGCTATTGCTCGTTGTCAGCCATGACGGGTGTTCGCCTCGCATTGCGGAACCAAACGGGTTCGTGTCTAACTTTGGACTGTCAAGCGGACCTCGTTCTGCGCTCATCCTCGCCCGAATCTTTCGTCGCTACAGCGAACCTCGCGACCCGGCACTCGCCACCTACAGCACCCAACCCACCCCCAAGATCACGCTTCCGCAAAGCACGCTTTCGCCCAGAACTACAGCCGGCAGATAGCGCTTCAACGGCATCTTTGAGGCGGCGGCGACGTAGCATCCGAGGTCGCTGGGCAGAAAGGGGGTCATGCACCACAGGCACAAGGCGGGGCTGCCGTGGTCGAACAGCCAGCGGCGGGCCCGTCCGCCGCCGGGAACGCGGTGCCAGCCGTGGTCAAGGCCCATCCACGCCGCATTGCGATGGATCAGCAGCGCGGAAAAGACCACGCCGGACAGGGCCAGCAGCCAGACCCAGCCGGGGTGCTCGGGGAACAGCACGGCGCTGGCCACCACCATCGGCAGGCTGGGGATCATCAGTACCGCGGCCAGGCACTGCAGGGCGAGCAGGGCGGCCCATGCCAGTGGTCCGGGATCGGAGAGCCAGTCGCCCCAGCTGGCAGGATCGAGCAGCTCGGGCTGCAGCCAGCCGGCGATGGCC
>JAGRJL010000727.1 GCA_020442775.1 Lysobacterales bacterium
CGGAGTGTCGCCAGGGTTCGAGGGAGATTTTCCATCTCATTGAAGGTGATGATCATCGGCGTCACACGATCGAGCATTGCCGAAAGCTTGGGCTCAGGCGGCACTGCGCGAATGCTCCGCAATAGCCGCTTCGTAGACCGACTCCATCAGAGCGGCCTGGGCATCCCAACTGTGGTCCATCGCCGCACGACGGCCTGCGGCACTCATTGCGGCGCGAAGCTCTGAGTCCTCCGCCAACTTCTTGAGCGCCGACACCACCGACGACAAACTGCGCTCAACGACCAGCCCGGCATCAGCTTCACTGACCAACTTCGAGGCACCGACCTCAGGCGTAGTGACCACGGGCACGCCGGCCGCCATCGCTTCCAGTGCGCTATTGCCGAAGTTCTCCGAGATCGACGGCATCAGGAGAACGTCTGCCTCAGCGTATGCCTTGTCTTTTTCATGCCCATAAAGCGGGCCACTCCATTCCAAGCGATCCGTCACCGCGAGTGATCTGGCCAGGGATTCCAGTTCAGGCCGCAAGTTCTCCTCATCGTTGCCGACTAGTCGCAGCGACGCACTGGGCACCTGGGCGATCGCGCGGATCGCAAGGTCGATGCCCTTCTTCCAATTGATTCGGCCCAGGCAGAGCACGCGCAGCCCGTCGCTACGATTGCCCCTGTCCGGTGTTTGCTCTGGTCGGTCAACTCCATTGGCGACGAGCGCAAACCTCGAAACACTCGGAAGCACTCGCAGCAGATCCGCCTGCTCGCGCTCGCTGGTAACGTGAACGCTCGCCGCTTCCCGCAAAGTTCGCGCATCGAAACCACGAATCCATGCGCGCTTTATCCAGCCACTACGGGCGGCGATCAATTCGGGTACCAGCATGCCGCGCGGGCTGAACACATAGGGCACATCGGCAGCGGCGGCCGAGCGCGCCGCCCAAGTCGGCGGCAACAGGAAACAGGCGTGCGCATGAACGATCTGAAAGGACCGAACACACCCGGCAAGCGCCCGCCTGAGACCGGTCGACCAATACAGCCGGCGCGGACCATCGCAGCGGAAATAGCTGACCTCGACACCATCGACATCCTGCGCTGACGCCACCGGTACAGAAAGCTCCCCTTCTCCGTCCACGGTGGTCGTGTACACCGAAACCTGGTGCCCGCGCCGCACCAGCGCGCGACACAGTCCGTGCACCGAAACGATTGGGCCACCGTAGCGCCAGGCCGGTACATAGGTCGGGGTGACATGGAGGATCTTCACTCCGAGGCGATGGCAGCGCCCCGGCCTTCGCGCTGCCTGCCAGTGACCTGATACACCGCGTCCACGATCGCCTCGACGCTGCGCTCAATGGTGTACTCGGAAGTTACCAGCGAACGCGCAGCCTCGCCCATCGCGCGACGGCGTTCTGGGGTCGAGGCCATCTCCGAGATAGCTGAGCCGAGCGCAGGGATGTCGCCCATAGGAAATACCAGCCCCGTTTGACCATGGCGAACCAGGTCGTCCGCACAACCCACCTGATCTGAGACGATCGCCGGCACGCCGCAGGCCATCGCCTCGTTCACCACCAGCCCCCAAGTCTCACCATTGTCAGAAGGCAACACCAGCACGTCCGCTGCGGCATAAGCAGCCGGAATCTCGGTCTGATTGAGAAAACCCGCCCAACTGACCCGGAGCCCCACTGCCTCAGCCTGTAATCGCAGGTCCGCTTCGAGGGGTCCGGCACCAACCATCAGAATGTGGATACGCGCCCGGGCTTCGACAGGTAGCGAAGCGACCGCCGCAAGCAGATCCGCAGGACGCTTCTTGGATTCGAACTTGCCGGCGAACAGGATGCAGAAGTCCTCGGGGGAGGCTCCCCGTTTGGCCCGCTCTGACGCACGATTGCAGCTCGCTGCTCGCGAGGAAAAGAAAGTGTTGTCGACAAAGTGCGGCGCCAAAGCAATAGCGTTGGTCGGTACGCCAGAATCAAGATAGAACTTGGTGTTGGATGCCCCAACTGCCACGTATCGCAACGGCAGCGAAAGAAGTAGACGGTGAAGCCATCGCTTCCACCTCGGACGTCCTCTCTTAGCATTCGAGTCACCCCGGACAATGAGGGGAATCCCACACCATTTCGCAGCCAACCATGCCTGCAAAAGTCCTAGTTGGTTCCAACCCATCACCATCACGGCGTCTGGTGAGTGCTTGCGAACCTCAACGATCGGGCGACGCCAACGGCGTCCGCCGAAGGTGTTTGCCATTGCGCCATCCGCGACAATCCCATCCAGCTTTACCCAGCTGAACCCTTCCGTTAGGGGAACGTCCCACGAAAACCCCACGGCGAATCCAACGCCCTGCCGTGATGGATCTGGTAGATCCAGGAATCCCACGGTCAGACATATCCCGCTGGCCGCGAGCGCCCTGAAAAGGGGAGCTTGGTATTGAATTGGATGGGTGGCAATCACCAGAAGCGATGGAATCGGAGAGTCATGTTTCATGGCCCCACAGCTCGCGGCGGTAGGTGCTCGTCTGGGAACGAGTTTGCTCCATGCCCAAAAACGTTGCTCCGTCGCGCCGCAGCACGCGCGCGGAGGTTGGTGACGCGCGGCCCCGCCAGGACGAACCCCACACAGCTCCCGAGCATGAACAGCACAAAGGGATCGCCGTAGATCTGTGAGGCTCCAGCGAATACCGGTACATTACCGGCGACAAAGGCCAAGAGACCCACATTCAGCCGCAGCAACTCCGGATCGGCTTTTGCGGTAGTCGCGAGTGCGTGACGCAACGAACGCAGAATTAGCCAAGCCGAGAGCAATGCAAGAATGAGACCTAGCACTCCGAGTTCTACTGTGATCTTTCCAAGACCACCCTCCGCGCTGTAACGCGCAGATCCGAAGGCGCCTCCAAAGTGCTGCGTTCCCTGACTCACTGAGCCAGCGCCAAGACCCAATAGACCGGCGGAATTGACAGCGCCGACGACTGAACCCACACCAAGTTTCTCGAAGCGATCTGCGGCGTCTCCGAATACAGTCTTCCCTCGACCAATGTATGGATTGACGGATGAATCCTCCGGCGCCATAACCAACGTCCCCCCAAGCAGCAGACTTCCGGCAACGATTGACGCGACCATCGCCCGAATGCCGGTCTGCTGGCGGTAATACATGAGCAGTAAAAAGTAGATCGCTGCGAAGGCAGCCACCATCACCAGAACCTTTCGCCTCCCAGTCAGGGTCGCAGTGGTTAGCAAACCGATTACGAGTGCTGGTGTTATCCATCGCAACATGGAGCGCTTGATCGATACCGCTAGAACTATCAGGAGGGAGGCTGTAGCGCCAAGATGCCAGGCAGACACTTCGGGGGTTCGCATTAGTCCGTTGTACGCCTCAAGGATGCCGACCTGCTGGTCGTAAATCACCAGTCCCTCACCTACTTCTGCGAACAAGATTGACTGCACACCTGCCTTCTCCGCAATCATAGAAAGGGCGATAACAAACCCGCAGACCACATATAGCCGAATGAAGCGAACGTAGTCAGCCCTGGTGCGAACGTAACGATCGATCAGCCAGATGGCAGGGATCGGGCTTAGATAGGACAACACTCCGATCGCAGGGACCAGAACGGACCCGAAACTGACGAGGGATACGAATGCCTGAAGGAAAACCAGTGCGATAAAGCCACGCAAAACGAACGCGGTAGTTTGACTGCCCTGGGTCAGGGGTTTTAGATTGATCATCCCAAAGCGCGAGATTGCAACCAGCAGAGCAATAGCAACCACCATGCTCGACAGCATCAGGACCGCGACTGGTTCACCGGGCAAGATCTTGCGCAAGGGATCCTGACCAAACCCCACCAAGATCGCCATTAACAACGCACCGCGCCAGCTCTGCGCTGCGATCATTACTGCGACCATGCCTGCAAACCCAAATAGCATGATCAATTCAATGCTCACTGACGGCGCCTTTTCGGAAGACTTTTAATTCGCGCATGAAAAAGGTGTTCAAGTGGGCATTGCAACCAAATTGTAGGTTCCCGATCCTGGCAATGTATCGGTGCGAGTCAAACCGCGACGATCGAGTCGCCAAAGACGATAACCGACACTCGCGAGTTGAGCCTTCACGGCATCGAACGTAACGTGACTCAATTCAATAAGTATCGCGTCGATCGCCTTGGCCCGAAGTATCCGGCTAGCACCGGCCAAGGCTTCAGGCTCGTGGTACTCCACATCAAGCTTCCAAAATCTGAGCCGATCGATACGCTGCTCACGGAGAAAATCATCAAGACGAATCAAGCTGATCCTCTCGAGACGAGCGGCACAAACAACGGCAGGGTCGAAGAAAAGAGTTGACCGGCTACCTCGCTCAAAGATTTCTTGATCATGTAGATGATCCGATAGCCCACATTCCAGGATCTGCACATTGT
>JAGRJL010000728.1:0-1899 GCA_020442775.1 Lysobacterales bacterium
GCGGGGCGACGCTGCCGCGAACGTGAGCTTTGTGAGTACCGCTGACAAACGTTTCGCCGATGAATTGATCGAGACTCTAGGCGACGTGACCAGCGCAAGATCCTTTGTCGACTTTGCCCTAGGCGAAGCCACCCGCAGCGGATTCAACGTGAAGACCCTGCGTGGACTGGCGCAGTATGTGCCGTTCTGGCAGGCCCAGAAGGGTAGGGCGGTACTGGGGCATGAGCCCAAACAAGAGCAGGGCGCCCAGGACGACGACATCCAGGCGCAAGAGCGTTTAGTCGCGACCGACAAGCGCGCCCGAATTCAGAGCTACATCGACGGGCTGTCGGAGGCCGAGATGGGCTCGTTGGTTGCCGATGCCAAGGCTCAGATCGAGGCCGATCATCCGCCGTCAGCGATGACGCATCGGGTAATGTTGGATGTCACGGTTCGGCGGTTGGCTGAGGAGCGGTTGTCTAAGGCTTAGGTTCGCCGCGAACCGCGAAGATACCCGGTCCCGAATCCTGTCTAGTCCGCATCAACAAACTCCCTCGCTTCGCTGGCCTTGCGGTCGTCCACATCTCTTCTCGGCAACATAGATCAGATCCGACCTAATAGTCCTCGTCTGCTGCACGGCCAAACCTCATCTCATTCTTGAAGTACGAGCGCGCTTTTTTCCTTTCGTCTTCAGTATCGAGGTCGCCTCGATTGCCCCGTTCCCTAGGCGAAACTGCCAGCGCCTTAACCGCAGACCCCCTCCTTTCTGCTCTATCCCAAAGCTCCTCGGCGTGCGCTATCCAACGGCTCTTATTGGCCTGGACGTATCGCGCCACGGAATCCTTGCTCGTCTTCACTCCATCAAAAGCGAGTGCTTGAACCATTCCGCGCGTCGTTGCTCTTCGGAAGAGAAACAGCTTTGCGATTCGCGCATCGTATTGCGCCAATATCGAACGCATCAAACCTCCCAAAGTAGAAGCCGCGAATGGCAACTCTAGGCCGACTCGTCGCATCCGGCAATGCCCAAGGCAGACTCCCATTTCTGGTCGTGGGCTTGTCGATCCGGCGGGGCACGGTGTTTCGCTAAGGACTGATCTTGAAGCCGTAGCCTTCGGCGCATCCGCTAAAGGGCATTCGCAGCGGATAGCTATCCGCGACTGGCGACTCTCTGCCGACTCGTTCCGTCGGGCAAGACCAGAACGGTGCCTCAACTGACGCCGTTACCGCGATCCGGTGGCCCCATTGCCCCGATCCAAAGCTGGCGCCTTTCCACCGATCATGATTTGGTGCCACGACACAGCGGCGGGTTGGCTAAGGCCCACATGTGTCTCGCGAAAGGCGACCTGTCCTGGACAACCTGAGGAAGCAATCGCAGGTTGCGACGCCTGTCGCGCGTTTCGGTGGATTCGTACGCCATATGCGACGCTTGTCGCGCATTCGGTAACCGAATTGCGACGGGCGTCGCGGATTCTTGGCATTCTGAGACGTCTGTCGCGGTACGCGCGCCATCGACCGCGACGCCTGTCGCACTCGCGCGAGTGACGTCAAACCGGACGCCCAAAACGAGCCGCAAAAGAGGGTCGGAAGAGCGTAAAGGGTAAGGCAGGATATGCGATAATGTATAACAAACTACCGCGCCGGGATCGGCCTGCGGGTTGGATGGAGCGCGAGATTGCGAATCAACGGCAAACATTGGAACTCCGCGGTCGTCTGTATCCGGCTCTCGGGCGACGAGAAAGCAGCGCTGAAAGCACTGGCCTCGGAGAAGGGCATGACGATGAGTCGGCTGCTGCTGAACTGCATCCGAGGGCTCATTGTGGGTCGGGCCGCGTTCCTGGATCGACAGGCGGCGCGACTCGGTGAGCTGACCAGCCAAGTCCTTGCTGTTGGGCGCAACCTGAACCAGATCGCCCGCGCGGT
>JAGRJL010000728.1:2006-3523 GCA_020442775.1 Lysobacterales bacterium
GGAAGAGCGCCGAACCAAGGTGCTTGATCCCCTCGCACTAGGGCCATGAGGAACGGCTTTGCGGCGGCTTCCGATGATCGCCTGATCGCCGCACCGGTCCTAGCTCAAGTCCGCCCAATGACGCGGCTAGGTTAGTGGTTTCGCTAAGGCCTCCCGTTGCGTTTATTGCGATTAGCGACTGTTTCGACTAACTTAGGGCGGGGCAACAGTAGCCCGTAGAGGTGCAGTCATGGCGAGTGCCGTGGAGATAACCAAGCTTCCGGATCATCAGCAGGTCGAGCTGGCGCGTGAGGGCTCGGCGGCGCTGGCGCGCTTGCTGCGCAATCATCCGCAGCAGGACCGCGCTCGTGTGCGGATGGAGGATGAAGACCTGATCCTGCCGCGGCAGGCGCTTGAGCTGCTGCGCCACGTCCTGTCCGAGATGGCTCAGGGCCACGGTGTGTCGATCCTGCCCGTTCACGCTGAACTGACCACCCAGCAGGCGGCTGACATGCTGAATGTATCCCGGCCCCATCTGATCAAGTTGCTTGAGGAGGGCACAATTCCCTTTTCAAAAGTGGGCACACATCGGCGGATCAGCTTGGCCCACCTGATGGATTACAAACGGCAGCGCGATGAGCAGGGGGCGGCGGCCTTGCAGGAACTCGCCGATCAGGCCCAGGAACTCGATCTGGGCTACTGATGCGCTTTGTCGTCATCTATGACGCCTGTGTGCTCTATCCGGCGCCGCTACGTGATCTGCTGCTGCACCTGGCGCGGACCGGATTGTTTGCAGCCCGCTGGACCAACGAGATTCAGCAGGAATGGTCGCGGAATCTGCTGAAGACTCGACCGGAGCTTGCCGATAAGCTGCCGCGTACCATTGCGCTGATGAACGTGGCCGTTCCCGACGCCTTGGTCACCGGCTATGAGGCTCTTGTTGACGGGCTGCGGCTACCTGACGCCAGCGATCGCCATGTACTGGCCGCGGCCATTCGCGCCGGCGCGCAGCTGATTGTGACCTTCAATCAGCGGGATTTTCCGGAGGCAGCGCTCGCTACCTATGGCATTGAGGCAGTTCACCCGGATGACTTCCTGGCTCAGCAGTTTGATCTGCACGAACCCACTGTGCTTGCCGCGGTTCACGCCCATCGCCGCTCGCTCCGGAAGCCAGCGAAGGATGTGGACGAATACCTGGAGACCCTGACAGAGCAAAAGCTTGTGGCCACCGTTGAGCGGCTGAGAAGGTTCAGAGCAGCGCTCTGACGACGGCTAATCAGCTGTCGTCACTGGACATAGGAGACCTTGAACGTCGGCGATCCTTCCGGCCGCGTCTCACGCCGATCATAGAGTTTCGTGGTCTGAATGCTGGCGTGACCCAGCCACTCCTGGACCTTGGCGATGTCGGCGTTGTGTTCCAGGGCATTGGTCGCGGCCGTCGCTCGTAGGGAGTGCACGCAGAAGCCATGCACGTCGGCGTTGATGCCCACCTGCTGACCATAGCGCCGCACGATTTCCTGGTAGACCGAGGCGGGGTT
>JAGRJL010000729.1 GCA_020442775.1 Lysobacterales bacterium
GTTGACCCGGGTTCCCAGCTTTTCGCGCACCCGCGAGATCGATTTCGGTCAGGGTCCGCGGCAAACGGTTTGCGTTCCCTGGGGCGACGTCTACAGCGCTTTCGTGACTACCCGGATTCCCGACATCGAGGTCTACATGGCGATGCCCCGTCGGCTGATCGAGCGAGTAAGGCGGGTCCGTTACGGCCTGGCGCTGCTGCGTCTGCCACCGCTGCAATGGTGGTTGAAAAGGCGCCTCGGCGGGCGCGTCAGCGGACCGGATGAGGCGATCCGCAGCGACAGCCCCTGCCGCTTGTGGGCCGAAGCCGTGGCGTCGGATGGTCGCCGGGTCAGTGCCCGGATGGTCACCCCAAACGGTTATGACCTGACTGCCGAGGCCAGCATTCGGGTCGCTGAACGCCTGTTGCGAGGGGCCGGACAGGAGGGCGGCTATTACACGCCGTCGAAACTGATGGGCGCGGATTTCGTACGCACTCTGGACGGAGTTCAGCTGGTGCTGTCGGGCGCCTCGTTCGACAGCGACCAGTGAATCTGGCCTGAAGTGACGTCCGTCAGCTGCTGGGTCAGCAGATCCAGATTGGCCGACGGTAGCCTCAGCGCGATCCACAGCTGCAGACCTGGGAGCGGGGGAGCGCTGACATAGCCTTCTTCCAGGCGAACCGCAGCAGCCGCCTGGAGCAGATGGCGAACCGGTCCCTGGTGGTTGGGGCTGAGCCAAATCCGCAAGCTTGATTGGGGGATGATGGTCCGCCGGTGGGCGAGGCGCAGGCATTCCGCGGCGGCGCCCCCGTAGGCCCGAACCAGGCCTCCGGTGCCCAGTTTGGTGCCGCCGAACCAGCGCGTCACGATCACCAGCACGTCGTCCAGGTTCTGTCCTTCAATCGCCGCCAAAATGGGCCTGCCTGCGGTGCCAGCGGGCTCATTGGCGTCGTGAAAGCGGTACTGGCTGCCCAGCCGCCACGCCCAGCAGTGATGGCTGGCTTCCTGTCGGGCGATCTCGGCGATCTGCTGTTCAGCCTCTTCGATGTTGCCGATTGGCCAGGCGCGAGCCAGGAAGCGGCTGTTCTTGATCACCTGCTCCAGGCTTGCCGGCTCGGCGAGCGTCTCCTTCACCGAGTCTGCGCTTCCAGCCATGCCAGATCATCGGGAATGTGAGCATCCGGATACTGCACTCTGAACTGGTCATAAAGCGCGCGCGCTTCGGCGCGGTGACCGCTTTGCTGCAAGGCACGGAGGCGCTCGAACCAGGATTCTGGCGAAGATTGGTCGGATTCGCGGTGTGCACCAGGAGCTGCCGGCAGGCGCCGGCGGTCGGCGCCCTGGACGATTCCGGCGCCTGCCGCTGAGCTGGCGCTGCTGCTCGGTCCGGTCTGCACTGGACTTGCCGGGCTCGCAATCGCCGGGACGTTATCTGCTGCGTAGCCGTCTTTGCTGCGCTCGGCGATCAGACCCGCGTCGTCCGCGGCGGCTTCATCGCTCATGATGACCGCGCGATCGGCGAGCGGCTTGGGTTCGGAAGGCATCAATCGACGCTCCGACGGTGCGGCAGCGTCGGCAGGGAATGCCTGCGGGCGGCTGCGGCCGAGTTCTGGCTGCTCAGC
>JAGRJL010000730.1:0-702 GCA_020442775.1 Lysobacterales bacterium
GATGACCAAGCGCAGCGTCGAGCGGTTGCTACGAACGCTCGCGGAAGAACATGACGCACCAATTGAATCGCAGGGAGGCGAATCGCAGGGGCAATCCAAGCAATGGCGCTGGCGTCAGCATCATCTCCTGAAGGCCCACGCCCATCGAGAAGCCGAATTCGCCCAGACCCTTCTGCTGCATCGCATGGCGCGGCATCTGATGCCGCCGGTAATGGCCAAGCGCCTGGATGATGAGGAACGCCGGGCGCGCAGCGAACTGGCCAGAAACCCGGACGGAGACATGGCCTGGTGGCTCGATCATGTTGCCGCGCTCCCGCCGGGACCGCGGCGCTACCCGCTGCCCATTGCTGCAGGCGTGTTCGAAGCCGTGAGTGAGGCCTTGTGGAAACGGCGGCAACTCACCGTTGAATATCGCTCGCGCGGCAAGTCGGATTGGCGTTCGTTCGCCGTGCATCCGATGGGTCTGGTGCAGGACGGCTATCTGCTCTACCTGGTCGGTTCGCTGTTCGACTACGACAATCCCGTCCACCTGGCGCTGATGCGGATGCGCAACGCGGAGGTGCAGATGGCAGATGCGCGTAGGCTCCCCGGTTTCAGCCTGAGAAAGCAGGTCGAAGAGCAGTTTACTTGGCCGTATGAGCCCAGCCAGCTGATCGAATTCTGGATTCACGCCGAACGGAAGATTGAGATGGAGGAACTGCC
>JAGRJL010000730.1:777-4025 GCA_020442775.1 Lysobacterales bacterium
ACCGTTGCGCCTAGTGTGCGGCTTGATGCGTTCTTGCTGAGCTTTGGAGATCAAGTCCATTGGGGCGAAGAGGACTGAGGTCGGCCCAATGAGCTATCTCTCCCATGGTTAGCTGAGTCCGTAGAAATCGAACCAATCTGCGACGCAATATGTCGCGCTTGCGCCGTACGCTGGTGGTCGATCCCTCATGGAGTCCAGCGATGACGACGGTGAATCCTTGGCGCCTGCCGCGCACACAATTGGAGCTCCATGCTGAGCATCTTGCCCTCGGCTTGCTGCGTACTCGGCCGCAGTTGATCGACAGATGTCGATGTGAGTTGTACGGAAGGCTCAAGGCATCCAGGCACGAGATCGGTCTCGCGCTGCTCGAGCGCGCACAATCTGCTCTGGCATCGCGGCTGAGGTCCAGCGCTCTGAGAAGCATGGACAAGCGGCTGAGGCCGCTGACCGAACTCCTGCAGTTGAACGACTGCGAAGTGGCGCTGCTCCGCGTTTGCTTGATGGCGCTTGAGAACTCTCTGTTGATGGATGTGGTTTCGGAGCTTCAGTCCAAGGGACGTCACGCGATGACGGGTGCGTTGTGCAAGGTCTTGGCATTCAATCGTGTTCAATTGGCTGGCGCATTGCGCAATGGCGCCTTGGTGCGAGCAGGGTTGATTTCAGCGTTTGAGCTACGGGTGTGCTCTGAGTCGCTGCTCGGTCGCCTTCTGCACGCCTGCCTGGAACACGATGCCAAGCCCGAAGCATTGCTCAAGCATGTGCTGGCGCAGGCACCGGCTGGCCGCTGCAAGGTCGCTGACTTCGATTACCTGCCGCTGCCGCCGGAGGCAGTGACCGGCTACATCCGCTCTGCGCGTGAGCGCCATAAGGGTGTCCACATTCTGCTACATGGACCCACTGGCACCGGCAAGACCGAATTCTCTCGGGCGCTGGCCGCTGATCTGTGTTGGCCACTGTACGAGGTGCCCGTCGAGGACAGTGAGCAGCATTCGAACAGCGGCCGTGAGCGCATCGCCCAGTACGCCCTGTCGCAACGCATCCTGGAGCGTGGCGAGGCCGCTCTGTTGGCATTCGACGAAGCCGAAGACCTGTTCCCGGACCCGCGCTACTCCTGGTTCCACAGCACTGATCA
The DNA here is from genome assembly GCA_020442775.1 of Lysobacterales bacterium. GTDB lineage: Bacteria > Pseudomonadota > Gammaproteobacteria > Xanthomonadales > SZUA-5 > SZUA-5. The sequence goes on from JAGRJL010000730.1 coordinate 1,910, forward strand.
GGCCCTGCCAAAGGGCTGGATCAACCGGTTGCTGGAAAACACGCCTGTGCCTACCGTGTGGATGGCGAATGAGGTCAGGCAGATCGATCCGGCGATTCTGCGCCGATTTGATTTGATCATCGAGGTTAATGCGATGCCGCCAAGCAAACGTCGGCAGCTGATCGACGCACAGCTGGGCGAACTGCCTATAGGCCCGGCCTTTCGCGACCGTTTGGCAGCGCATGAAGATCTGGCCCCGGCCGAGGTTGAGCGTTTGGCGCGCGTGGCCGGCGCCTTCTCGGTGTCGGCACCGACGCACATCGAGACCATGCTGCGGCGAGCCATGGCCGGCAGCCGTCGCGCTATGGGCATGCCAACGCGACCTCGCACCGCACCAGAGCCAGCGCTATACCAGCCGCACTGGACCAACGCCGACCGCGATCTGGGGCAACTGGCTCAGTGCCTGGCGAAACGCCCTGAAGCGCGTCTGTGTCTCTACGGCCCCTCAGGCACCGGCAAGAGCGCATTCGCCCACTACCTGAGCCGGGTCGCCGAACGTCCACTGATCGCCAAACGGGCATCGGATCTGCTCGATTGCTACGTCGGCAGTACCGAGAAGCAGATCGCCGCCGCCTTCGACCAGGCCAGAGACCAGGACGCGATCCTTCTCATTGATGAGGCAGACAGTTTCCTGATGGATCGGCAGCGCGCACAGCGCAACTGGGAGCTGAGTCAGGTCAACGAACTGCTGGCGCAAATGGAGGATTACGACGGCCTGCTGGTAATGACCACCAATCTGTTCGACAAGCTGGACTCGGCGGTCATCAGGAGATTCGATTTCAAAGTGAAGTTCGACTTTCTGAAACCGGATCAACGCTGTGGCCTGCTGGCAGCATTCGCCGAAAGGATCCCATTGGTCGGTAACCCGCTTGCGAAACAAGCTGCGGAGGCCCGTTTGGCACGACTAGATCGTCTGACTCCTGGCGACTACGCGCTCGTCGCTCGGCAGGTGCGAATCTGCGGAACCATGACCTTAGCCGAGTTCACAACCCATCTGGCTGCCGAACACGCGCAGAAGGGTAGGGCGGAATGTCATGATGCTCGTACGGAGTAGCGGAGGCGAACGATGATCTTGACGGACGGCGATTGCCCCAACTGTGGTGCATCCGAGCTTTATCTGAACAAGCGGGATCTGTATGAGTGCCCGAACTGCAGATTGGTTTGTGCAGCGGACGGGCTGTTGGCCGCGGTGATGCCGTTGTTGGGTGCCGGCGAGTTCCGGGAACCGAAAACCGCCGCGGTGTGGGATGGCGTTGGAGTAGTTCGGGCACGGGGTGATCTACCGTTGCCGGACTTGAACGCTGCGCCCTTCGACCACAAGGCGTTGGCGCAATACATGGCAAGCCTGCTCGATCCCAAGCAGCCGCTTCAGTAGTCCATGTGCGTCAATGGGAGCTCAACCAAGGCGTCGGCGCTTCGCTAAATGAGTGCTAGGGTAGGCCCAAGGCCCGAGTGTTTGGCGATCTCTACGTTGATGTCGGGCGGGCGATGAGTAACTACCTGGTTCGGCGTTCGCGAATCATGCATCTTGATCCCGTCCACTGCAGGTCTGGCTTGGAAGATCGGCAGTACGCAACAGGTGGCGGAACCGCGGACGAGGTGAGTGAGCACCTCGTACATTGGCTGAAAATGCTCGGCCTAGAAGGGGGCTCGAACACCTGTCGCGCGATATCCGGGATGCTGTCCTTCCGCGGCTCGCTTGGCGCTCTTTTGGTCGGGCGCGCGGACGGTGGCCTGAAAGCTGGCAGAGCTACCAGCGCGCGAATCGACGCGGATTAGGGAAACGATGTACTCGCGAATGTTGCTCATTTAGGTTGTCTCCGTTGGTGAGGAGACGAGAAAGTAAGGTGCGGCCGCGACGAGTCCTGTCGTTCGCAGACTCCCTTAGCGGGGGGAGCCCTGTGAAACTTCATGCTCGGCTTCGAGCCGTTCCACTGGGTTGGCAAGCGTCTTGTCTGACTGAACGAACACCATCGGCCGCTACGGTCCGCTGCGCTAATGCCGGCAAAAAGCCTCATTCATCCTCGTTGCGCGCCAGCGTGAACACATAGGCGGCACCGGCAAACTCAGCCGAGTT
>JAGRJL010000731.1 GCA_020442775.1 Lysobacterales bacterium
ATTCCTGATGAACTGGCGGCGCAGCGCGCGGCCGCGATCGCGCTGGCGGAGAGAGCAGGCTGATGGCGGCAATTACCCTGATTGAAGCGGTCACCCAGGCGCTGGCCTATGAAATGGCCAACGATCCCAGCGTGGTCGTACTGGGCGAGGATGTGGGCGTCAACGGGGGCGTGTTCCGCGCCACGGTTGGGCTGCAGGCACGGTTCGGCGCCGAGCGGGTGATCGACACACCGCTGGACGAGACCACCATCGCCGGCCTCACCGTGGGACTGGCAACCCAGGGCATGAAGCCGGTGGCCGAAGCCCAGTTCGAGGGCTTCATCTACCCGATGATCGACCACATCGCCTGTCACGCCACCCGCATGCGCCATCGCACCCGCGGCCGACTGAGCTGCCCGATGGTGCTGCGCGCGCCCTGGGGCGGCGGGATTCGTGCGCCAGAGCACCACTCGGAAGCCAACGAGGCGCTGTTTGCACATATGCCGGGCCTGCGGGTGGTGATCCCCTCCTCGCCGTCGCGTGCCTACGGCCTGCTGCTGGCCGCGATTCGCGATCCCGATCCGGTGATCTGGTTCGAGCCCAAGCGGATCTACCGGCAGTACAAGGAAGAGGTGCCCGACGACGGCGAGGCGCTGCCGCTGGATGTGTGCTTCGTCCTCCGTGAGGGCCGCGACGCTACCGTGGTGACCTGGGGCGCTCAGGTGAAGGAGTGCCTGGAGACGGCGGAATTGCTGAGCGCAGAGGGCATCGAAATCGAGGTAATCGACGTCGCCACCCTCAAGCCACTGGACTTCGACACCATCCATGAATCGGTGCGCAAGACCGGCCGCTGCGTGATCGTGCACGAAGCACCGCGCAACGGCGGGGTCGGCGCCGAGATCGCCGCTCGCCTGGCCGAGGAAGCGATGTTCGACCTGGTCGCCCCGGTAAAACGAGTCGCCGGTTACGACATCCCGATCCCGCTGTTCCGGCTGGAGATGGAGTACTTGCCGTCGGTGAAGCGGATTGCCGAGGGGGTGCGGGAAGTGATGCGGTTTCGGTAGAGGGCCCAGGGTGTAGGGCCCAGGGCCCAGCACCAAGGTCAATTCTTCTGGGCCCTTGGCCCTGCAAAGCGGGAGCAATACCATGGCCACCATCAAAACCTTCCTCCTCCCCGACCTCGGCGAAGGCCTGCCTGACGCCGAGGTGGTCTCCTGGCATGTGCAGGAGGGGCAGGACGTGGAACTGGATCAGCCGCTGGTGGCGATGGAAACCGCCAAGGCGGTGGTCGACGTGCCCTCGCCCTACACCGGCAAGCTGATCAAGTGCTACGGCCAGCCGGGTGACATCATCGAGACCGGTCACGGTCTGGCCGACTTTCAGCTGGCCGACGGGCCGCAGCGCAGCGAGGCAGTCGATACCGGGCATCACCACGGCGCAGCCAAGCCGGCACCGGCGCCCGCGCCCGCCGAAACCGCCGCTGCGCCGGCGTCGGCGCCTGCAGCGGAGGCCGAGGCGGCGAAGCCGGCGAGCAAGGCCAGCGAGGATGACGGTGGCACCGTGGTCGGCGCGATGGAGAGCAGCAATCGCGTTGTGGCCGAGCGCGCGGTGGCGCTGTTCGGAGTCAAGGCGGTGCCGGCGGTGCGCGCGCTGGCCAAGAAGCTGGGGGTGGATCTGGCACGGGTCGCGGCTACGGGACCCGACGGCAGCGTCAGCCTGGCCGACGTCAAACAAGCGGCTGCGGCCGGCACCGCACGAATCGAAGATGCGAGCCCGCCCGCCGCGGCGACGCCGCCTGTCGCTGCGCCATCATCTCCCGCCGCCGAAGCGAAGCCGGTGGCGTCCGGTCAGCCCGAAGCCCTGCGCGGCGTGCGCCGCAATATGGCCCGGATCATGGCCGAGTCGCACGCCAGCGTAGTGCCGACCGTGCTGTTCGATGACGCCGACATCCACGCCTGGGGAGCGGGACAGGACGTGACGCTCCGACTGATCCGCGCGCTGGTCTACGCCAGCGCCCAGGAGCCCGCGTTGAACGCGCACTTCGACATGAACAAGGGCGAGCGCACCCTCCACCGTCGGGTGGATGTGGGCCTGGCGGTAGACACCGAGGACGGCCTGTTCGTGCCCGC
>JAGRJL010000732.1 GCA_020442775.1 Lysobacterales bacterium
CCCATCACCACCACGCGCAATTCATGGGCCTTCTCGCAGTACTGCTGATAGATCGCGGGACACAGCTCAATCGCCCGGTCATCGCGCAGATGCTGTTCGCCAATCAGGCAGGAAAGCTGCACATATTCTTTTGCGTCCTCGCTCCAGGTTTCCTGGAAAAAGGGCTTCATGATCACCTTGGAATGCTCGCGGCAGAATTGGCGCACCGCATCGGGATCGTTGGACATCAAGGTCGGCGGCACCGCGAACCCGACCTGCTGCGCCTGCCACAGCTGATGCGCCTTGCTCAAGCTGGTCTCCTGCGCGCTCAACGGGTTGACCCAGACCGCATCGGGCGAAACTGATTGCCAGAGACCGCGGATGAAGGCCCGGCTTTCGTTGAGCGCCACTCGGCGATCGTCGACATGCAGACCACGAAGATCGAGCAGCCGGGTGTTCATCCGGCGGCACCAGACCAAGTCAACCTTGGCGCAGTCGACTGCTCCTGCCGCCGATTGCGGTGATGCGCTCCAGCGGAGGTTTCGTTGCGGCCCGGTTGGGCTTAGCGAGATTCGACGACTGCAGGGAAATGACGACACATCCAGCAGCTCAACGGCTGCCCCGGCGTTGGTGAGCGCCCAGCTCACTGCCTGGGAGTGTATGTCTTCCGGAAATCCGAAGATCAGCATGGACATGACGATTGATCCTTTCAAACAAGACGCGAGACGGAGATGGTCCGTCTCGCGATTTCACCCAGTCAGGGCCTAGCGGACGATTTCGCAATCGTCGAAGACGCACGCATGCCCGTTGTCACACATGGTGTCGCCACCGGCCACCGCGACGATCTCGGCCTCGGTCAGCTCACGCGCAACCACGCGGCCCAGGATTCGCACTTCGTTGTTTTCATTGCTGTTCATGCTTGTTGACTCCAGTAGTGGTGGGTTTCCGCGCTCGCCCCGGCCGGGCCAGGATGAGGCGTCGGAGGGTTGGACACAGCGCTGGCCATGAGCCCGCATTCTTAGCCCGCAGTAGTAACTCGTATTGAGGAAGGGCGATCGGTCAGCTGCGCGAAATCGGCGCGTCCTTTCATGCGCGGACATTGACCTCCGGAGACTGCGCTGCGCGAGGACCCGCGAACTGCTCATTTGCGAATCCAGCCTGGCTCTGCGGCGCGATCCGCATGGCCGGTGCTACCCTTGCAGGGTCCGGATTGTGGGGGGTCGGGGCATTGGAGACGGGCGAGGAAGGGGAGGCTGCACCGGGGCGGGCGCCTCAGGTCGGGGCGTCCCTGCGAAGCACCGCTGAGCAGGCTGGCACTTCTGCGGAAGCGTTGTTGGCCGATCTTTACCAGAGCCTGCGCTCGATGGCGCATCGCCAGCTGCGCCGCGAGCGCGCCGGGCACACCCTCAACACCACCGCGCTGGTCCACGAAGCCTGGCTCAAGCTGGTCGCCAGCTATCCCCAGATGCGCTTTGGCGATGAGCGTGAGTTCCTCGCGCTGTCCGGGCATTTGATGCGCCATGTGCTGATCGACCATGCGCGGCAGCTGCAGCAGCTCAAGCGGGGCGGCCACTTGCAGCGGGTCACGACCTTTACCCACGGCTTGAATGAGCCCGCGGTCGAGGTGCAAGTGGATGAGCTGGTTGCGCTGGACGCGGCCCTGGCGCAATTGGCGGAGCTCGACGAACGACAGGTGCGAATCGTCGAGTTGCGCTACTTCGCCGGCTTTTCGATTGCCGAAACCGCTGAACTGATGGATCTCTCACCGGCCACTGTCAAGCGTGAATGGGCGATGGCGCGGGCCTGGCTGCTGGGCGCGCTGAAGGCGCAGCGATGAACCCGGCGCAATGGTCGCGGGCCAAGGCCCTGTTTGGCACCTTGAGTGAACGTGAGCCCAGCGATTGGCCGGACATGTTGTCGGGAGAGCTGGATGCCGAAGTGGTGGCCGAGGTCAAGCGCTTGCTGGCCCTGCATGTGAGCCAGACCGGGCAGCTGCAATCGCCGCCGGCGCTGGTATCGGGTGCCGGCGATCCGCTGCTGGGTCAGTCCCTGGGGCCTTTTCATCTTGACCAGTTGATCGGCGAAGGCGGTGGCGGCCGGGTCTACCGGGCCACCCGTAGCGATGTCGGCGGCCAGGCGGCGGTCAAGATCCTGCGCGCCCGCTTCGCCAATGCCGAGGCAAGGCGGCGCTTCCAGTCCGAGCAGGCGATTCTGGCCCGGCTCGACCATCCCAACATCCTGCGCCTGCTGCAGGTCGGCGTGACCGAAGACGGGACCCCCTGGCTGGCAATGGAATATGTCGAAGGCCGACCCTTCGACGAGGCGATTGCCGAACTGTCAATCGGCGAGCGTGTGCAGATAGTGCTCAAGCTGCTTGAAGCGGTTGACTATGCACACCGCCAGCTGATCGTCCACCGTGACATCAAACCCGGCAACATCCTGATCGATGCCCGCGGTGAGCCGCGCCTGCTGGATTTCGGCATCGCCAAGCAGCTCGACGACGTCAATCGCACCAACACCGAATTTCAGCCACGGACGCCCGCATATGCCGCGCCGGAACAGATCCTCGACCAGCCGATCAGCGTGGCTACCGATGTCTATGCCATGGGGGTGCTGCTGTACGAAGCGCTGAGTGGCAAGCACCCCTGGCTGGGTGGACCGCAACGCATTGATGACGCCATCCTGGCCGGAGATCCGGCCTTGCCCTCCGCCCGTGTCGAGGGCGGCGCGCGTCGCCAGCTGCAGGGTGACCTGGACGCCATCGTGCTGCAGGCCATGCGCCGTGATCCGGCGCAGCGCTATCCCAGTGCGACAGCCATGGCCGAGGACCTGCAGCGCTGGCTCCAGCAGCGCCCGGTGCGGGCGCAGAAGCAGACATGGTGGTATCGCACGCGGCGTTTCCTGCAGCGCAACCTGCGGCCAGTGGCGGCGGCGACGGTGCTGATTGCGGTACTCGGCATCAGCCTGGTCCGTGAGAACCGTCTGCGCGAAGCAGCAGCGCTGGAAGCCGACAAGGCGATCGAAGTGGCTGGGTTCATGCTGGACGTCTTCGCTGCCGGCGACACCCAGCGCACCGGCTACACGATGACTCGAGATTCCACCGTGCTGGACCTGATGGCACGTGGTGCGGCGCGGCTGGACTCGCTGCAATCGGCACCGCTGGTGCGTGCTGATCTGGCCCACAAGATGGGCGAGGTCTATTGGGGCTACTCCGAGTACAGCGCCGCCGAGGAACTCTTTGGCAAGGCGCTGGAATTGCGTAGCCAGCACCTCGGGGCCAGCTCGGAGACCGCCGAGAGCCAGCTGATGCTGGGCCGCGTTTACGAGCGTACCGGTCGCTACGATCAGATGTTCGAGGCCATGCAGGCGGCCTACCAGATGCGCCGTGAGGTGCTCGGCGCCGATCATCCCGACACGGTTACCAGCCTGCATCGAATTGCCGCGTCCAACTACCAGTTGGGGCAACTGGACCGCGCCGCCGAGCTTGCCGACCAGGCGATCGAGGTGTGGCGTGGTCTGTTGCCGGATCACGCGCTGGAAATGGCCAATTCGCTGACCATCCGCTCGCTCTCGCACTTGCGGATGGGCAATTTCGAAATCGCGCTGGAGGCCATTGAGGAAGCGATGGCGTTGCGCGAGCAAGTGCTCGGTGCCGACCACCCGATCATCGCCGAGGGCTACACCAACCGCTCGCGCAGCCTGTTCGCGCTGGGTCGGGTCGACGAGGCCCTGGCTGACCTGCGTCGCTCGCTGGCCTACAACGAGCGCAACTACAAGGGCGATCATTGGGACCTGGTGCTGCAGTACGAAAAGCTGGCCCCTTATCTGGTGGCGACCGGCGAACTGGCGGAAGCGGCAACCGTGGCCGAACGCGCCGTAGCCATGGCACAGCGACTGCATGCGCGAAGCACCAATCCGGAACTGCTCGACTTGGCCCGTCACGCGCAGATGGTCGTGCTGCGCGCGCAGGGTCAGATCCTTGCAGCCCGCGAACTGGCGCAGCTGATCGTGGCCTCACGCGAGCAACACCTGCCGCCGCTGCATTCAAATCTCTTGACAACCCGGGTGCTGCTGG
>JAGRJL010000733.1 GCA_020442775.1 Lysobacterales bacterium
TAGACGTTGTTTTCGTTCCAGGCCAAAAAGGGAATGGCAAGCAGGAACATTGCCATGCCCATGAGAAAACCGATGACCGAATTCTTCAGTCGGGTGAAATAGCCGGGGCGGTCGCTGGCCATGGCGAGCTCCTAACAGGTCGACAGGGAGGGAACGGGACACACTTTACCGCAAGCCGGATCAGCGCTTGCGAACGCGCGCTGCGCACAGCATCGCACCGGACCTGCTGTCAGATATACGCGAAAAAACCGCCGGGTCGGGCTCAGCGATCGGCCATGATCAGCACCGAGGTCGCCATCAGCTCCCATTCCTGCTGCGGGCCCTTCACCGAGCGCGGGTCACCGCCACCGTCGGCGGCCATGTGCTTGGCATCGCGCTCGCTCATCTCCACCGCGCGCAGGGCGCCCAGCACCACAGCCTTGCCGGAGCTGTCGGTGGGAATCGCAAAGGCATGGTCGCCGAAGCGCACCCGGGCGCCGATGCCCTCATCGGTGAGCATCATCCAGCAGCCCTGCTTCTGACAGACCTTGCCGATCTTGCCGCTGACCAGCATCGGCTTGCTGGCATCGAAGCTCTCGTACCGGGCAAGAACCTGGGCCAGCGGCAGTGGGGCGCCACCCGGTGCCATCGGCTCACCATAAACGGCGTGCCCACCAAGGTACTGAACCGGTGTAGGTGCATCGGCAAGCGCAGTCGCACTTATCAGAAGGCCCAGCAGCAGGGCCGCATGAATGGCAGTCTTTCGCATCTGTCTACTCACTCTTCAATCACTTGTTGGTCAGCCCAGCGACAGTGCCTTCAGGGCCGGTTGATCATTGACCGTGTGATAGCGGCCGCGCTGATCTCGCGCAAGCTCGCTCATCGCACAATCGGGGTCATGGGTGAAGAACAGGCGCACGCCGCGGGCCAGCTTGTCGGCCAGGAAGGCCTGCTTCTCGTCGATCAATTGTTCCGGAAAGCGATCGTAGCCCATGGTCACCGGCAGATGGACCCATGGTCGGCCAGGGATCAGGTCCGCACAGTAGACGACGCCGCCGTTTCCGCCGATCTCGGCCAGCATCAGTCCGGGCGTGTGTCCTTGCGAGAAACTGAAGCGAACCTGCGATCCGAGCGTCGGGCTGGTGTTGCTGTCGATCAGTTCCAGTCGACCGCTTTCCTGCAGTTGTTCGCTGAGGCCCGGAATAAAGGACGCGCGATCGCGCGAATGCGGCTGCAGGGACCGGTCAAAGGCATCCCGCCCGATGATGTAGGTGGCATTGGGAAACAGTAGACGCGGCGGCTGGTCAGGCTGCCAGGCCGACAGCA
>JAGRJL010000734.1:0-3686 GCA_020442775.1 Lysobacterales bacterium
CGTAGCTGTGCACCGACACCGCGAATAGCTCGCCCAGTTCCAAGATCCTCGTTTCAATCCAGCCTCGCCGGTGGTCGTAGTTCCTCCCGCTGACCCGGCATCGACCACACAGAAACAGCTGCTGCACGCAGCGCACCACCACATGGAAGTGGCCGAGCTGGCCGGGCTGGACGATCAGGGAGCGGGCGGTTGCCATGGGTTGAGCTTGGTGCAGACGGCTCGTGTTGTCTGTAGGCGATTGCCTCTGCGTTTGTAAGAATCGTTCCCACAATCAGGATCAGACAAGACAATCAGATCTCGCAACCTACAACGAATGCCACGGTAGTATTTGAGCCGGCATTTTCTGCGGGCCGACTTTGCGTCGAGGGGGCGTCAGTGAGAGCAAAACTATTCTTCCTGAGCATGGCGCTGCTGATCTCATTGCCGGCCGCCGCTGTCTCCTGCGGAAGTTCGTCAACGGTCGGCGGCGCATATGAGCGTGCTGCAGAGGTGTTCTCGGCGCACGTTGAGGAAATCTATACGGCGCCCGGCTTTGGGCGGGAAGCCTTCAAATACGCGAAGCTGCGAGTCATTCGAGTATTCAAGGGCAGCATGAGCTCCGGGGCAGTGGTTTCCGCCACCGCCGAGGATTCGATCAATTTCGTCAGCGACGGCCTGGATCCTGCGCCAGGGTCCGAGGTGCTGGTCTACGCGGTGGGGCCGCAACCCTTTGTGCTCAACACCTGCGCCCGAAACGCGCCGCTGGAGAACAACAGCGATGTCCGGGAGCTGGAGCAGCTGTCCAATCAGCCCGCGCAAGAGTGAAGCACCAGGGACCGGGCGAATTGCGTCGTCGTCATGGCATGCCTTTACCCATGTGCTGATCGTTCCCGGTGAGCACTCCCGTTGAACTGAATCACTTCGTCCGAGGTCCGCTACTCGGATTCCACTGCCCAAAACGGTCACTGCAAACGTATGCAGCGCCCCGATTCGCAAGATCCGGGCACGGTTCGCGCAGTCGCGGCGGCTAGGGTCAAGGCTGACGACAGCGAGAGGAAGGAAAGCGATGAGTTTGAAAGGAATCGTGATGACCGGCGTGCTGGCCATGGGTTTGGCCGCTTGCGCCAGCGGCAGCTATCACACCGCGAGCAAGGACGGCGCTATGGAAGACCGGCGGGTGTCGGCCTTGAGAGACGGTGATCGCGAAGCCGACGGCGACAAGATCTGCAAGTCCACCCCGATAACCGGCAGCCGGGCGATGAAGCGCGTGTGCCACACCCGCGAGGAGTGGGCGGCGATGCGCCGCAACGGCGAGGAAACCGTACGCACCACGCAGCAGCGTCCGACCGGACACTTCGAGAACACCGGCGGCAACGGCGGATAGCGGCTCGGTCGCTCGATGGCCACTAATGTAGAAAGAAAATCAGACAGGCAGATCTTGGAAGGAAGCTGAATTTCTGGCTGAACTCTTTGGGTTGCGTCGAAGCTGGACTCCGCGGGTGATGGTTTCCCCTGAACTTCAGGGCTGATTTCTCGAGATTTTGCCAAGTTGCCCGTCCGGCCTCTTGCAGGCCGGAAGGGTTTCCCCACAGCGCGCTACCGCATCCGCTGTGCGCCCACCTGTCCACGCGCGCACCCACTGCTGATTGGCTCCAGGGAGAAAATCAGACAGGCGGCTTTTGAATGCCCCCAACCTTGCTATGGAAAGGACGACTGCTCCTTTAAATTAGATCGGTTAATCGATCTGATTCCCGATGGGTGGCGATTGATAGTGGATGTGCATACACATGGAAAATCGAAAGAGGGAAGAACTGGGTACAGTTCTTTCAGCGATGAGGATCTTGATACGACAGATGCAACCGCAGTCCGATTGCGGGAGCTTGGCAAGGACGCCTCGGCCTATATTGGTTCAGTTGTGGGTTCAACCAACGGCAACGTTCATTTCTAACCCGCGAACGTCATTTTACCTGAGTGGGCGATCCGTAAGTATAACCATCCAAAAAGACTACTAATAGAGCCTGTAAAAATGGAGGAGGATTGAAGTCGATGTTTACCGCCTTGGTTTTATTGACGCCCTATTTGCTCGCCGGGAATGATGAAATCTCATATGATGTAACGTGTGCGGTGGGTGTTCATGCTGCGATCAATGAGATTGAGCAAATGATCAAGCTTCGAGATCCACCACTTACGCCGAGCAAGATGAAGTCCAGTATCACGGGACTGTATTGCGAGGCTGTTTCAAGAGGAAGCGAGAAGCAGGTTGTAGTCGAAGTGAATGGGTTTAATGTGGACTTCGTTATTGCGAGGGTTGGTGTGTCGGACTTTTCAGTTACTATTTCTTACGATAGAAAATGCGATCCCTTCGAAAATCCAACCTGCCTCGACTAGGGATTGCTTAGTTTCAACCACCAAGTGGGAAACCAAAGGGGTCTATCTTCAGATTCTTGCAGCTGAAGGTGGGCTTCGGGCAGTTGCTGGAGCGGAGGCGTCCATGTATGTCCCCGTCTCGGGGGTGTCAGATTTTTTGTGTGCGGGGCATTTGGTTGAATGTCTGGTCCGATCATGGCGAAATTCTGCTGAACCGATCGCCGTAGGTGATCGCAAACTGGTTCATCGCCGACATCGGCGGACAGGGCACTTGTTGCAGGGTCGCTACAAGGCAATCCTGGTCGATAGCGAGGCTTACTTGCTGGAACTGGCTCGCTACGTGGTGCTCAACCCGGTTCGGGCGCAGGAGAAAATCAGACAGGCAGCTTTTGAATGCCCACGCTGCGCGAGACGCAGGGAAAGGTGCGGGCTCTCCCGGCGGCATGACGAGGGCGCGAGCGGTGGTCATGGGCAAAGGCTGGCCCATCGTGCCTGGGGGTCTGTCGAGATCATTTCCGCCGGATTGCAGGGATTTGCCAGCGTGGTGGAGGACGAAGAAGCGCTCTGACCTGCACGCTACCGGATCCGCTTGATCGTGATCGAAGCGTGCGACATGTCGACTTGACTGTCGCCAAAGCCAGGCAAGCCAGGCAGCGTATCGCTGTCGACCGTGAATGCGAACTCCGTTGGAACCGACAAGACCTCAATCACTTCGCTGGAGCTGATTGGGTAATACACCTGTGAGTTGAGCGCTGCGATGAGATCGGTCGTCGCAATGAATACCAGGTCGAGGCAAAGGGGAACGGTTACATAGCAGCTGAAACCGGTCCGGAGGAAGACATCGGGTGAGGCATCGGTGGCTCGGTAGGTCACCGAGTAGCTGAACTCATAGGTGCCTGGGGTGGTGATGAAGAAGCTCCTGCCGAGGCTTGTGTCCAAATGGATGTCCGGGCTGGAATCGATCAGGTAGCCACCAGTGATCGGAATCGGCTCACTGCCAAGTAATTGGGACAGATTGCCGACCACACTGCCAGTCCAGTGGAAGACTCCTTGCGGCGGGCCGGCGGGACCGGCGAAGCCCTGAGGCCCCCTGGGTCCTGCCGGTCCGGCGACGGTGCTGGCCGGGCCGGTCGGTCCCATTGGTCCGGTGGGACCGGCAATTCCCGGCGGACCCATGGCTCCGGCAGGCCCTTGCGGCCCGACGCTGCCCTCAGGCCCCTGCGGCCCGGTGTTGCCCTGCGGACCCGCCGGTCCCACGGGACCCTGCGGGCCGCTCAAGCCCGTCGGACCTGCTTCGCCCGCAGCCCCGGCGGCGCCGGGCAAACCATCCGGGCCAGTCG
>JAGRJL010000734.1:3816-4233 GCA_020442775.1 Lysobacterales bacterium
ACCGTCCCGGCCGCAGCGATTCCAGAGATGGCCTGGTTGCTCGCGCAGGCGCCGGTGATCCGGCGCTGCAGCTGATTGGCGTCGATGTCGCTGGCTGCAATGCGGCCATCCTCGATGGCAGCCGACCCAATGCTGTCCGGCGATACGGTCACCGCTTCAACAGCCAGTTCGGCCACCTGCGCCTGCGGCAGCGGAGCGATGCGCGTGGTCGGGCTGAGTACGGTGTAGCTTCCGGTCGAGGTGCCGTCGCGCACCGCGATCTGCAGCTGGAAGTCGCCGCTGGTGATGACGGGTCCGAAGTCCAGATCAACCGTGAACACACCTTCGGCTACGCTGAGATCATCAAAGCTCAGCGGCGACCCCACCGCCGTCCCGTCCTGGGTCTGCAGGCTGAACTGCAGATCGTAGCTGCCGTTG
>JAGRJL010000073.1 GCA_020442775.1 Lysobacterales bacterium
ACGTCATGACGACGTGTCGCGAAGAGTAGCGGTTTTCCGCGTAAAATGTAAGATTTTGATACGAAAGTTTCATTTTTCGCAAGAAGTACGTCAAGTCAGTCATGGTTAGTTACATTCGTGGCTTGCGCCGGGCCGTTATTCCCACCTTGGACTTCAATCGCGCCACAATCACGGGTGGCTCCCGGTCAATTGGGCGCAACCGAGCCAAAATCAGGGCGACGCCGTTACCATGACGCGCCCGACACTCGCCGTTCGGGGCTCACTCACTATTGGAAGCAATGCATCATGATCAGTGCCAGCGAGGCCCTGGAACGACTCAAGCGCGGCAACCGTCGTTTCGTCGATGATCGCGGCGGGCGAGGGTCGCTGAACTCGCAGGAGCGGCGCAGCGAAGTCGCCGATAGTCAGGAGCCCTTTGCAATCATCCTGGGCTGCTCTGACTCCCGGGTTCCCGCGGAGCTGGTTTTCGATCAGGGTCTGGGGGATCTTTTCGTGATCCGGGTGGCCGGCAACATCGTCGCCCCCTCCCAGGTGGGCAGTGTGGAGTTTGCCGCAGACCGTTTCGGGACCCGGCTGGTGGTGGTGCTGGGACACACCCGCTGCGGCGCGATTCAGGCAACCATCGAGGAACTGGGACGACCGAGCGTGGATCAGTCCCGAAACCTTCGCTCCATCGTCAATCGCGTGCGTCCCTCGGTGGAAACCCTGCTGGAAACCGAGTTGCGGCATGATCCCGAAGCGCTGGCGCATGCCGCGGTCAAGGCCAACGTGCTCAGCTCGGTCGATCACCTGCGCAACGGTTCGGAGGTGCTGGAGCAGTTGATCCGCAATCAGGGATTGCGGGTGGTGGGCGCGGAGTACTCGCTGGAAACCGGCGTGGTCGACTTCTTCGAGGATTAGGCTGAAAAGCCCCGCTTGCCGCGGCCCCGCTCAGTCCTTGCCGGCAAGCTCGCGCCCGCGCGCCGAGAGCGCCCGCGCAGGATCGCGCCTGAGCTGCTTGATGTAGTCCACGTGGCGGAATCGCAGCGCCGCCCAGTCCTGGTCTATTGCAATCATCCGGACCGGCTCATAGCCCGCGACGCCGAGCGGCTCCCAGCCGACGTCCCGGCTGAAGTCACAGCGGTAGCGCCTGGAGGATTTCTTCGGGTAGGCGAACCACAGCATCGCATCACCTTCGGCTTTGGGGCACAGCAGGGCGGCAAACTCGGCGATCTGCGCGCGGCTGGAGACAAAGGCCAGGGCGAAACGGATCCGGTCGGAGTCGGTAACGGACTGGTTGACTTTCGCCGTTTCCAGCACCGCGATGTCAAAGCCGTCCGGGGCATTGAGCAGCGTCAGCGTATCGGTACCCTTCAGATTCAGTTTGGCGGCGAGCTTCATTGACTGGATGCTCCGGAATCGGTGACCTTCAGTTGCGCTGTCTGCGGCGCGGTCAGTCCCTGGCGCAAGGATTCCCAATACCAGGCGCTGGAGGAGATGCTGTTGTGGCCGGTGCCTTCGATGACCTTCACCGTGACCTGCTGCGGAGCAAAGGCAGCAATCAGCCGCTCGCTGTTGGCTCGCGGAATGATCTGATCTTGCTCTGCCAGCAAGACCAGGGTTGGCGCTTGCACCAAAGGGACATCCTCCAGCGAACGGAACTGGTCGATCATCAGCCAGTGGACCGGGAATACCGGGTAGTTCTCAGCTGCGATCGCGACCAGGCTGTCGTAGGGCGTGATCAGACCCAGGCGGCTGACTGCTCGCCGCGCAGCAACGTGGATCGCAACGCCGCTACGCAGGCTGCGGCCGATCAACGCGATCTGCCCATGTTGCCCGCGCACCTGATCAAACAGTGCCAGCGCATCTGCTTTCAAGGC
>JAGRJL010000735.1 GCA_020442775.1 Lysobacterales bacterium
CGCTGGCATAGCTGGGCGTGGTCTGGTGGTCGAAAGCCAGGGTCTGGCTGCCGTTGCTGGAAGCGGCCAGCGCGCGCGGCCCGGCGTCGATGACCAACGTCTGCAGACGCTTGCTCAATCCCAGGTCCGGCCCGTATTGCGGATTGCGCACCGGCGGGGTGTTGCCGTTTTCGTAGGAGCCGATGCCGTATTCATCGGTGACCCCGTTGATGGTGTCGGTGATGGTGTAGTTGTTGTTCTTCTTGTTGGCCAGATGGACCGTCCAGATGATTTCCTTGATGGTCTTGCCGTCCACCACGTCGCCGACCTTGACCTCGCGTCCGGGATCGTTGCTCGGGTATTGGGACTGTGGCTGCTCGTAGACGAACAAGCGGAAGCGTGCCGCCTGTCGCTTGGGCTGCTTGCTGGCGTCGCGAAAGCCGCCGGCGTTAATCGGGGTGGCTTCGGTCCCGGCGGTGATCGGCAGGCCGCCGAACAAGCCGGTAGCTGGATCCACCAACTCGCCGGCGGCGGTTTCCGGCGCCAGATAGTACTGCTTGCTGCTGCCCACACGAGCCATCGCGATGCTGGGGTGCACTCTGAAATAGGCGGTCATGATCAGTCTCCTGCCGGCTGTTGGGCGTCTTCTTGCGACCAGAAATAGATGTTTTGCAGGGCGTGCGAGATGTTCAGATTCGACGCCGGCAGCGGCTGCAGATCGACCTTGGGGGGGAACTGCTGCATGGTGTTGTGGCAGCGGAAGCAGTTGTTTTCGGTGCTGGCGACCTGGGTGAAGGTTTCGATGGTGGCGTTGGACAGACTCAGCGAACCCGCGAGCAGCTCGTCGGTGGCGATCGACAGCCCGGGCTGCAGAGTGTTGGTGCCCTTGAACCACACTGCGCCTACTTCGGCATAGTTCTTCCAGACGTCCGTCGGATCAAACAGTTTGGCGACTGAGGCATTCAGGGTCTGGATGTTCTTGTCGTTGATGGTGTTGACCCCGGCGGCGTTGCCGAACTGGTATTGCCGACAGGCCTGGGTGATCGGGCTCAGCGTCTGGGTCTGCTGATCGAGCTTGAGCAGTCCATCGCTGGTGTTGTTGACGTTGCATTCGGCCAGCGTGGTGTTGGCGCTGTAGAAGGTGTAGTCCTGATCGGACACCGGCTGATCCAGCGGCAAGCCGGGCATCACGTTGGGCGCATTGCGCTGGTGCTCGAAGGTGGCCCAGATCATCTCCGGATGGCCGGCGACGATGCCGGCGATGTGGAAACCGACCAGGGCCACGGTGACCTCTTCGGTCTGGCTGGTGTCAATCACGATCTGACCGTTCTTGTTGACCAGCTTGGCGATTTCGGTCTGCATGGTGAACATGTTGCTGGCATCGAAACCGTCGGTGACTACCAGCCACGACACCTTCAGCTCCATCGCCCCGGCGGTGCCTTCAATTGGGAAGTTGGTGGCGGGATTGGCCTTGATCAGCGCCTGCAGGGTAGTGGGGTCGGTCAGGTTGTTGCTCTGGACGAAGTTCACAAAGGTCTGGTCCAGATACTGCGAGTAGTAGACCGAGCGCCCGTTGTGGGCGACGAAGATGCCGTCGGTGCCGGCCTGCAGGTATTCATCCAGACTTTCCGGTGAGTCGCTCTTGGCCATCCGCGGCAGCATGCCCCGTGGCTCGTTGCCGAGCAGCGAATCGGGGGTGGCGAAACTCAAGAAGCGCGGCTGACCGTCAACCTCCTGGGTCAGCCACAGAAAGTTCTGCCAGGCCCACTGGTGAAAGTCGCAGTTGCTGCTGTTGGGAAAGGCCGAGTCGTCGGTGCGCTGGGTTTGCGAGTGAGGAAACCAGTTCGTTTCCGCGTCGCATTCGCCGATGTCACCGGACTTTTCGATCACCGCATCCACCACCGCTTTGGGGGGCGTGCCGTCGCTTGCCGTGGTCGTCGGCGATTCGGTGCTGCTGGCGGATTGTTTGTTCTGCCAGAAAAAGATGCCGGCCACAAAGGCCAGCACGACGAGGATCAGAGTATTGCGTAGGGCCGTATTCATGGGACTCCCTGGATGGCGGTCAGCACTGCACGGGCCCGGACGGGCCCGTATCCGCATTGCTGCGCGCGAGGAGGGAATCCTCTCAGTTGAATTTACATTTCGTTGATGTGATCACCTTCGCGGGCATCGGTTCACTACATCAGTGTGGGAGCCAGCCCTGCTGGCGACCCTGAAGCTTCGGCTCGGCTCATCGTAGCCGCGAGCGCGAAGCCTGGGTCGCTTGCAGGCAAGCTCCTACATCAGATGAAGGATCAGGCCTTGCCGCTGTGGGAGCCAGCCCTGCTGGCGACCCTCAAGCTTCGGTTCGGCTCATCGTGGCCGCGAGCGCGAAGCCTGGGTCGCTTGCAGGCAAGCTCCT
>JAGRJL010000736.1 GCA_020442775.1 Lysobacterales bacterium
CCGGCCCAGATGGTCTTCGCGCGCAAGCCGAACTGATTCAGCAAACGATCAATTGCGGCGGTAATCGGCTCCCCGTCCAGCACCAGATTGCTGGGAATCTGCCAGAAGCGACCTCCGTTGAAGTAGCGGTTGGCTTTGGCGATAGAGGTCCGCAGCAGCAGAAACTCCACTTCTGCCCCCTGTAGTCGAAACGCCCACACATCGAAAACGCCGGCGGAAAGTCGCATCGAAACTCCCAGGATTCCGGGCAAGCTCGCCGCCAATCCTACCGGCATCCGCGGCGGATCTGCTGCAGGAGGACTACGACTGGATTGGCGGCCTGTGGATTTGTGTGGTCGCCTGGCTCATGGTGAGGAGCTCTCCATCCCGTCAGCAAAGATGCCGTCCAAATTGACGAAAATAGCCGAGGGCGGGCCCTGATCTCCATTGCCGTCGACGGCATAGACGAACACGATGTCCTGCCCGCCCGGCACCTGGGCGGCGCTGATCGGTGCGCTGGCAGCTTCGCTGGTTTCGTCGAACAGGCCGTCGTCGGCGCTCATGCTGAAGCTCTGCGCCGCGATCCAGGGCGGTTCACCAACGGTATAGCGCACTTCGCTGATCGCCTGGGCCGCATCGACCGGCTCTCCGCCGCCGTTGACCGCGCGCTGGGTATCGTCGGCTACCACGCTCAGCATGGTGGATCCGCCGTTGCTGCTCAGCGTCAGGTTGCGCACATCGGGTCCGAGTGCGGTCCGATAGGGCCGCCGGCTGTGCTTGATCCCGGCGAAGAGCCCGGCGAGGGTTTCCGGCAGCACCGTGGACTCGAAGCTGGCGCAGCTCTGGCCGAAGCTACTGCCAATCTCGAAGGTATAGGAGGCGATGCCCAGCTTCTCGTAGATGTTGTCGACCGTGGTCCCGGATGCCGGGCCCAGAAAGCAGTTCTGGCAGGCGGCAAAACCGCTGGCGAAGCCCATTTTCTGAGCCAGACCGCGCAGCCCGGCGAGGTTTGGCGGCAGCGCATTGCTGCCCTCCCAGGGATAGAAGGCGATATCACCGCTGCTGTGAATGGAGATGAAAATGCCATCGGCTTCGTTGTCTGCC
Organism: Lysobacterales bacterium; assembly: GCA_020442775.1. Lineage (GTDB taxonomy): Bacteria > Pseudomonadota > Gammaproteobacteria > Xanthomonadales > SZUA-5 > SZUA-5. The sequence continues at coordinate 1,084 of JAGRJL010000736.1, forward strand.
GGCGTGGTCAGGTCACCCGGCGATTCGCTGCGAAAATCCGGAAATACGCTGGCCGCATAATTCTCCACCGACTGGGTTTCCGGTTCCGATGCGGCCGAGGGGCCGCGGTAGGATTCGCTGCAGGCGCTGCCGCTGGAGGAGCTGCCGCCCCAGAAGGTGCCCGAGGAGTTGCGGTTGAGATCGGCACCGCGCGAGCTGGAAGCAGCGCCGCAGTAGTTCTGGTTGGTGTTCTTGCGCCAGCCTGGATTGCAGGAAGCGGTGCACTGGGCCTCGGCCATCTTGCGCCCATCGGGATTCTGCTGCGGCAGGATGTGCACCTCGAAATAATCCAGCATCCACGTGGTGTCGGCATCCACCCCGTAGTTCGCCACCAGCATCTCGGCAAAGCGGGTGTTCACCTCGGCGGTGGCCAGCTCCCGCGCATGAATCGCGCTCATCACCATGTAGATAGGCTTGGGACCCGGGATCGATTGATTGGTCAGCACCAGTGCCTGGGTGTCGTAGCCGCCCAAACCCTGGGTCTTTTCCCAGCTGTCACCGATGTCCGTCCAGGTTGCCAGATTCGGATGACTAACCGTCAGCGCCTGCAGATCGGCGTAGGTCTGTTCCACCGTTCGATAGCAGGGTCGACCACCAAGAGTCCCGCCACCCCGGCGGAAGACCGGCGGTTGGCTGAGCCCAATGGTCATCTCCTGATCGATCTGAGCATCAGCGGGCAGGCGATTGCGGTCGGTGCGAATAACCGCGTATCCCTCGCGCCACAGGTAGTACCAAAGATCATGGTTCTCGCGCAGCTGCTTCAAGCGCTGCTCGCTGTCGGTGTAAACCCTGGCCACCACCACATCATTGGTGACCGGTTCCGGACCACTGGGATGGTGAGCCGACGCGCTTGTGGTCATCAACAGCGCCAGCAGCGCCATCCTTATCGCCATCCGTCGCAAGGCCCTTCCCCGATCAATGCACAATCACGCATTGTAACGCCATGCGTGGCTGGGAATCGCCCGGCGAGCCCGGTTCTGGTCAGCGATCGCAGATTTCAAACGACCAGATTTGCGGACTGCGGGCGGACGCCTGGACCAGGAGCAACTCATGCAGCTTCACGATCGCCATGGCTGGGTGGAGTTGAGATCACCAGGAACTCCAGCGTTGGCGGGTGGCGGTTGCTGAGACAGTGGGGAACGCCGGCGGGCACATGCAGGCCCTGATTTGCCCCCAGCAGGTGAATCTCCCCGTCCACTTCCAGCGTCGCGGTGCCCGCCAGCACGTAGAAGAACTGCTCGGCGCGGCTGTGCCGATGGCGGACCTCGGATGCGCCATGGGGCACCCGCTCCTGGATCACGCTGAGATTGGGAGAGGCGAGCAGATGCCAGCCGTCACAGCGCTGGCCCCAGAGGTAGTGTGGTGCCGAATCGATTGAGGCGACGGACATTGACAACCTCGCGGTCTGCTGACGGGTGCCGAAGACTAGCCCCGACCCGGCTCCAGGCGCCAGCCAGCCTTCTTCCGGGAAAGGAAATTCGCAATGAGGACAGGAGCGCGGCGGCCTTCGAGACCGGCCAAACACCGTTCTGCGCCTTCGACAAGCGTGCCAAAAACCCGTCTCCTTGGCCTGACCATCCGATTCGGCGAATCGCCTGATCGTGCTTCAAGAGCCGGTGCCCTGCCCCGGCCACCGGAGCGAAGCCTTGGGGGTGCCCG
>JAGRJL010000737.1:0-2173 GCA_020442775.1 Lysobacterales bacterium
GCAGCCGATGGCCGATGGCGACAGCGTCATTTTCATGAACTTCCGCGCCGATCGCGCCCGCCAGCTCACCCGCTGCTTCGTGGAAGCCGGTTTCGATGGCTTCCAGCGCCGCTATCGACCGCAGCTCAGGCACTTCGTCACGCTCACCGAGTACGCCGCTGATCTGCCGGTGGAGGTGGCCTTTCCGGCGGTCGATCTGGATCAGACCCTGCCAGAGGTGGTCGCCGAGCATGGATTGAAGCAGCTGCGCATCGCCGAGACCGAGAAGTATGCGCACGTCAGCTTCTTCTTCTCCGGCGGCCGCGAGGAGCCCTTCGCCGGCGAAGACCGAGTGCTGGTGCCTTCGCCAAAGGTGGCGACCTACGATCTGCAGCCGGAAATGAGTTGCCCGGAGGTGACCGATCGGCTGGTCGCCGCGATTGAAAGCGGCCAATACGATCTGATCGTGTGCAATCTGGCCAACCCCGACATGGTCGGACACACCGGCATCTTCAGTGCGGCAGTCAAGGCGGTGGAGGCGATCGATCTGGCGCTGGGGCGTTTGGTTGATGTGATCGAGGCGGCCGATGGGGCGATGCTGGTCACCGCCGATCACGGCAATCTGGAAGAAATGTGGGACGCGCACAGCGGACAGGTGTCGACCCAGCACTCTACCAATCCGGTGCCGCTGGTCTATGTCGCCAATCAGGATCGGTCGCTGCGCGAGAGCGGTAGCTTGCGCGACATCGCGCCCACGATTCTGGAACTGATGGGCCTGCCGCTGCCTGCGCAAATGAGCGGTCAGAGCCTGCTGAACCCCGCTGAATGATCCGCTGCGTGCCGCTATTGCTGGGATTGCTGCTGAGCGCCGCTGCGCTGGCGCAACAGGGCGAGCAGCCCAGTGAGGCAGAGGTTCGCGCCAATCTCGAAACGCTGCGCGGAGAGATCACCAAGATCAAGCGCGCGCTGGAAAGCGATCGCGGCACCCACGATCAGCTGCAGCGGGACCTGCGCGAGCAGGACAAGCGGGTTGCCGCCAGCGCCAGCGAACTGGCCCAGGCGCAGGGCGAGGTCGAGCGTCTGCAGGCCGAAGGGGTCGCGCTGGAAGCCGAGCGACAGGCAGTCGATCGGGAGATTCTGGCGGGTCGCGATGAGCTCCGCGCGCTGCTGCGCTCGGCCTATGCAGCGGGCCAGTGGGTCCCGCTGAAACTGTGGCTGGATCAGGAGCGCTTTGCCGACTCGACCCGTGCGCTGGGCTATCACCAGTATCTGAAATCCCAGCAGCTGGCCCAACTTGAGCGCATTCGCGCGCTGGCAATTCGGAAAAAGGAACTCGCCGCGGCCCTGCTGGTACAACAGGGAGCCGCCGAGTCGGCGCTGCAGCGGCAGGCGGAGAGTCAGCTGGCGCTGGAAGCCGAGCGGGCCGAGCGGGCCAAGCACCTGGCCGCAGCGGGTACCCGTCTGAATCAAACCCAGACCCAGCTGGATGCCTTGAGCCGTAACGAAAGGGACTTGTTGAGCTTGCTGGAACAGCTGAGCAATTTGATTGCCGATGTGCCCAAAAAGCCAGTGGAGGCGCGGCCCCTGGCGGAGCAGCGCGGACAGCTGGTGTGGCCGGCGCAGGGCAAGGTCACCGACGCATTCGGCAAGACCGGCAGCGACGGGCGACCGCTGTCCGGGATTCGGATTGCAGCGGCGGAGGGCAGCGCGATCAACGCAGTGGCGAACGGCCGGGTGGCATTCGCCGACTGGCTGCGTGGCCAGGGTCTGCTGATCATCATCGATCACGGCGACGGCTACATGAGTCTGTACGGCAACTGTGAAACCGTGATTCGCGGCGAAGGTGACTGGGTGGAAGCCGGCGAGCAGCTGGGCACCGTCGGTCGCTCCGGTGGGGTTGCCCAGGCGGGACTGCACTTCGAGCTGCGTCGCGGACGTCAGGCCATCGACCCGATCCCCTGGCTGCAGCGGCGTCGATGATGCGGTTAGGACTGTTGCTGTGCCTGTTGTTGACTGGCCATCCTGCGGTCGCCAATACCTGGGAGTATCGGCTGCGCTTTCAGCCCGCTGACGAAAGTCTGCAGATGCGGGTTTGTCCGCCCGCTGACGATCAGATCGTCCGCCTGCGCGCGACCAGCGGCGAGGCCGCTCAATACCTGCTGCGATCAGCTACTCGTTGGCAGCGGAACGGACG
>JAGRJL010000737.1:2221-2835 GCA_020442775.1 Lysobacterales bacterium
CGCCGCGAGCGCGGGCACGGCTACAAGATCGGTGACGATCTGCTCAGCTGGCCCGACAAGTGGCTGTGGTGGCCAGCCGATCGCCAGGCGCAGATCGAACTCACCGCGGATTTGCCAGCGGGCTGGCAGATCAGTACCCCATGGCCTCAACCCGACGCCACCAGGCCAGTTTTCCGACTCGGTGGCTGGCCGCGCAGCTGGCCTGCGCTGGTGGCCCTGGGGCGTTTCCAGATTCAGCGTCTGCGTCACGGCGCCGGGCGGATCGATCTGGCCCTGATTGGCCCGCTGGATGCGGCCCAGCGGGCGAAGCTGACCCGCTGGGCCGACTACACCACCGGTCTGCTGGACCAGGCCGGCGGCTTTCCGCTGCCGCAGGCCCAGGTGCTGGTGGTGCCGATCGGCGGCGGCAATGGACCGGTGCCCTGGGGTCAGGTCTATCGCGCCGGCTATGGCGCGGTGCACTTTTTCGTCAATGCCGATCTGAGCTACCAGACCTTCGTCGATGACTGGACCGGTGCGCATGAACTCAGCCATCTGCTGCATCCCTATCTGGGCGACGGCGGGCGCTGGATGGGGGAAGGTCTGGCCAGCTACTACCAGAACCTGCTGCGCAT
>JAGRJL010000738.1 GCA_020442775.1 Lysobacterales bacterium
GTGAAGGGGGTATCGGCGCTGATCCGGGCAAGGAAACTGGTATCCGGGTTGCCTTCGCTGTCCAGCACCGGATTGCCCTGCGCATCGCTCTTGCGCAGCGGAATCTCGCCAAGGATGTGCAGTCGCTCCTGCGCGTGGGAGCTGAACTGCCGCCCCGAATTGGGCCCGTAGCTGCGATGGCTGTTGGGCTCCATCGCCACCACCCGGACCGCCCAGATATCGGCGTTGCTGTAGCGACCGGCGTCGGCCCCCTGGGTGCCCCAGTTGCTGCTCTGACCGTTCTCGCTGGTGTTGAAGGCGTCCAGACCGTCGAAGGTATTGGCCCAGGAGCGAACGAAGCCGGGGAAGCTTTCGCGCTTGTAAAAGCTGGAGCTGCCGACCATCCCGTGCGCGCTGCCGGCCGGCAACTGAGGGTGGACCGAGCCATCGTTGGGCAACCAGCTGAGCTGGTCCGGCTCGGCCACCCCATGCACCGCGCTGTAGGGCACCAGCGCGCGCGGCCAGGCTTCGTTGTAGAGCGGATCATTGCGCACCAGGACCAGGTCGTCGGGGCTCTCTATCACCGCACCGTCGGGAGCGATGTAGATGCCGGCGTCGTAGTAGGGCACCGGCGTCGGTCGATTCAGGTCGTTGGCCGGCCCCGGGGTCCACACCACCAGCAGATCATTGTTGGGCGCCGCCGAGGGCTGGGTGAACTTGCCTACCCGCACCCCACCGTTGCCCACCGGCGCGGCTTCGTCATCGCCGTGGGTGAAGGGGGTCAGCGAGTACAGCCCGCGCGGGGTGAAGGGCATGGTGAAGTCATAGCGAAAGCCTGCCTCGACGGTGCGCGCGATCGGCGGGTTGTCTTCGGCAAAGGCACTGTGGAAACGAGGCTCTCCTGGCGGCGGCGACAGCGGCAGCCGGTACATCGCGCCGAAGCCGTTGTTGTTGAGGTTGTAGTAATCGATCACCACCAGATCGCCGTTGCCCATCTGGGTCATGAAGTGAAAGGCCTGGGGACCGCGAAAGGCGCTGACCACCGGCTCCCACTGGCGACCATCGGGCCAGATTGCCCAGATTCCCCACAGTCGACGATCGCGCAGGGCCTGATCCTCGTGACTGGAGAACAGCAGCCGGCCGTCCTGCAGGATGGTCGGATGCAGCGCACTGGAGATGGTCATCGGCGCAATCGCGGTGACGTTCTGGCCGTCTTCGTCCATCACGAACAGCTGCAGGGTGGGCGCGGTGTAGCCCTTGGGCGGCTCGAAGCCGTTGCGGTTGGAGCTGAAGGCAATCTTGCCGCCGGGTACCGGGCTGGGGCCCAGATTGAGAATCCCATAGCCCAGCCGGTTGAAGCCCGAAGGCGGGTCGAGGGGGTTGCTTTCATCCCAGTTGCCGGCGCCGGTGTTGGGGGTGAATTCACCGAAGGTCAGCTGCTCAACGGTCCGGCTGGCGACGTGAATGCGGTAGATGTCGGCGCCGGCGAAAGGCAGGTCCTGGCGCTGGAAATTGAGTGCCTCGGGGCGCAGGTCGGGGAAATAGCTGTAGTAGACCCACTGACCGTCGAAGGAGACGAAGGGGTCAGTCACGCTGCCGTTGCCGCCGGCCACCAGCAGCTCTTCGCTGTCGTCCGGATGCAGCAACATCAGATCGGCGCCGGGGTCCATCCGCGCCGGATGAAAGACTTCCGGCCAGGTGGTGTTTTCCGCATCGCCCGCGCGCGGCTGGCGCACATAGACGATGTCGTAGTCGCGGACCGCGCCGGCCTGTGCCGACGCCGCCAGGATCAGGGCCAGGGCCAGGGCCAGGGCAAGGGCCAGGAACAAGACGCCGATTCTCACCGTTCCACTCACTTCGCTGCACCGACCTCATTGTCGGACCTGCGCCCGGCCGCTGCCGTGACTGCACGCACGCGTTGCAGAATCTGTCTGTTCATCGAACAACGCTGCCAGTCGAACGATTCCGGAGTAGATTGAGGTTCATTCCGGGGAGACGACCATGCTCAAGCGTACGCTGCTGACCCTGACCCTCTTCCTGTTGAGCACTTCGGTGCCGGCCGCAGAAGTGGCTGATCTGGGCTGGCTGAGCGGGCACTGGTACTCCACCCAGGAGAGCGGCTGGGGCGAGGAGCACTGGCTGGCGCCGCGCGACGGGCTGATGCTGGGACTCAACCGCAGCGCCGGCAAATCCGGCAAGGTCAATTTCGAATTCATGCGGATCCAGGCCGACCCAGACGGGGTGCCGGTGTATTGGGCCGCGCCCGGCGGCGGAACGCCTGTGCCCTTCCGATTGGATGGCCAGGAACGCAACCAGGCCAGTTTTATCAATCCCGAACACGATTATCCGCAGCGGATCAGCTACCTCCGCGACGGCGATCGATTGCAGGCGACGATTGCCAATCTGGATGGATCCAGTCCAGTGGTTTTCCAGTGGCGCATGCAGCCAAGCGACCCGGATTAGCCCACGAAAGCCACGCCCTCACGCAGCAGCTTTCCCCACAGCGCCGGATCAGGCTCCGGAACCGACAGCCACTGGTGGAACACCCGCCCCGCTGGCGCAAAGGACTGTCCGCTCCCGGTGGCAATCATCTCTTGCACTCGGCTTCGAGGGAGCTTCACCACCAGACCGGAGCCCTTGTAGTCGACCAGCGCCAGAAATTCCTCGCCGACCCGCAGGCAGCGTCCATTCATGATCGTGCCCTCGACCACCCTGGGGTCTTCCTGATGGAGCTCGTTGGCGATGCTCCAGAACAGATCCTGGGCGGCGTTCATGGCGATCTCCGTGCGCGAAAGACGGCATCCAGCTTAGCGCCGGGATGCGTTCGCCACGGCGCTGCCACCGCCCTGCGGGTCGCACTCGGCGAACTTTTGTCGACCAACGGTGGTCTGCCCGAGCGCTGATCGCGGTGACTGGGGTGAAAAGTACGCCGCAGACCGCTAACCTTGCCGCCCCTCGCCGCGGTGGCGCGCCACCTCTCTCGTGCCGGAGCACCGATGTCCAATCCCGCCATGAGCGCTGAAATGAAGCAGCGCGTTCTCGACAAGACCTGGTTCTACGACTTCGAGCTGCCCGACGGCAGCCACACGCGGCGCTACGAGGACGGTGCCCTGGACCTGATCCACGACACCCGGCTGCGGATGCTCGATCAGGCGCTGGGCAAACAGTGGCCGGGCGGCATCAGCGGCCGCAGCGCGCTGGATATTGCCTGCCATCAGGGCTATTTCTCGGTGCAGCTGGCCAGGCGCGGCTTCGCCCAGGTGACCGCGGTGGATGCGCGTGCCGATCACGTCGCCGACGTGGAACTGATCACCAGCGCTATCGGCGAGTCGCGGGTGCGCGCGCAGCAGTGCGACGTGCATGCGCTGAGCACCGACGCAGTGGGCGGCCCCTTTGATCTGGTGCTCTGCTTCGGCCTGCTTTACCACCTGGAAAATCCCATCGGCGCGCTGCGCCGGGCGCGGGAGATGTGTTCGGGGCTGTGCGTGGTGGAGACCCAGGTCGTGCCCAATCTGTCCGGCAACGTCGACTGGGGCAGCTATCGCTACGTGAAGCCGCTGATGGGCAGCTTCGGCATCATTGACGAGACTTATGAAACCCACGGCATGGAGGCCAGCGTCACCGGCATCTGTCTGGCCCCGAGCACCGAGGGGCTGATCTGGATCATGGAGAAGGTCGGCTTCAAGGACGTCACCCTGCTGCCTTGCCCCGACGATGGCTACGAGCAGCTGCGCTTCGGCAAGCGGGTAATGGTCAGCGGACGAATTTAAACATACGCCACCGTACGGTGTTCGGGTCGGATTACCCTAGGTTCACCGAACCGACCCAGAGGTGTATCGATGGCTTCCTTGGTTACCTACCAGCTCAACAACGGCATCGCCACCATCAGCATGGACGATGGCAAGGCCAACGCGATCGGCCTGCAGATGCTCGAAGAACTCAATGCCGCGCTGGATCAGGCCGAGGCCGACCAGGCGGTGGTGATCATCGCCGGGCGACCGGGGATGTTCTCGGCCGGCTTTGATCTCAAGGTCTTCGGCGGCGATCCGGCCGATCAGCTGAAGATGCTCACCGGCGGTGCGCGCCTGAGTGAGCGCCTGCTCGACTTCCCGCGGCCGGTGATCGCCGCCTGCACCGGACACGCAGTGGCCATGGGCACCTTCCTGCTGATGAGCACCGATCTGCGGATCTCGGTCAATGAAGGGGCGCGCTTCCACGTCAACGAGGTGCAGATCGGGATGACGGTGCCACATTTCGCGCTGGAGGTGTGCAAGCAGCGGCTCAGTCCGGCCTACTTGCACGCCGCCGCGGTCACCGCCCATCCCTACGGCCCGGCCGAGGCGCTGACCGCCGGTTTCGTCGACGCCATCGTCCCGGCAGCCGAACTGGCCGCCACCGTGCAGGCCCAGGCCGAACGGATGAAGGGGTTGATCGCAAGCTCCTTTGTGGCGACCAAGCGTCGCCTGCGGAAAGCCACCATGGCCGCGATGGCGACCGCAATCGAGGCCGATATCGCCGACTGGATCGCGCTGGGCAAGGCGCGCGGCTGACCCGGCAGGCAACCGCCACCGGCCCGGCACCGGGTCAGATTCCCGATCCTCTGGCCGCGCTGCAGGCGCGACCGAGGATTCGCAGCGCACTCAATCACGCAAAATCCTCGAATCCGCGCCGTTTCGACCGGCGCGGCGACCCGCAGTTGCGGTAGCATGCCCACCCCCGGGAATCCGAGCACCGTCTCGAAGCCCTGCCAAAGAGACTGCCCAAGGCCCCCTATGGCCCGCATCATCGCTGTGACCAACCAGAAGGGTGGGGTCGGCAAGACCACCACCAGCGTCAATCTCGCCGCGGCCTTTGCCGAATCCAAGCGGCGGGTGCTGCTGATTGATCTGGATCCGCAGGGGCACGCGACCATGGGCTCGGGCGTCGACAAGCGGACCGCGCGGCCCAATGGTTGCGAGGTGCTGCTGCAGGAAACGCCGATCACCGAAGTAATCCAGAAGCTGGAACACGGCTACGATCTGCTCCCGGGCAATTCCGATCTGACCGCAGCCGAACTTCGGCTGATGCCCCAGCCCGGCCGCGAGATGCGCCTGAAGATGCTGCTGGAGCCGATCCGCGATCAGTACCACTACATTCTGATTGACTGCCCACCCAGCCTCGGCGTGCTCACCCTGAACGGGCTGGCCGCCGCCGACAGCGTGCTGATTCCGATCCAGTGCGAGTTCTTCGCGCTGGACGGGCTTTCGCAGCTGATTGACACGATCAAGGCGGTGCGCGGCACGGTCAATCCGCAGCTGCGGATGGAGGGACTGCTGCGCACCATGTTCGATGTGCGCAACAATCTGGGCAACGAAGTGTCCAGTCAGATCATCCAGCACTTTGGCGATCGGGTCTTTCGCACCCTGATACCGCGCAATGTGCGTCTGGCCGAGGCGCCCAGCCACGGTCAGCCCATTACCGCCTACGACCGCAGTTCGCGAGGCGCGGTGGCCTATCTGGGTCTGGCCGGCGAGATCATCCGCCGCGAGCGCCAGGGCACCGCCACCGCCGAACCGTAGCGCGGCGACAAGGAGACAAGCGCCGATGGCGAGCAAACGTAGAGGTCTGGGACGCGGTCTGGAAGCGCTGTTGGGCGACTCCGGCGGCGCCAATGAACAGCAGAGCGTGGTCGACCTGCCGATCGAAAAGATCCAGCCGGGACGCTATCAGCCGCGCACTCAGATCAATCAGGACAAGCTGGCCGAACTGGCCGCATCGATCAAGGCGCAGGGGCTGGTGCAGCCGGTGGTGGTGCGCCCGATAGCGGGTGACCGCTATGAGCTGATCGCCGGTGAGCGCCGCTGGCGAGCGGCGCAGCTGGCCTCGCTGCGGGTGATCCCGGCGATCGTCCGCGAAGTGCCGGATCAGGCCGTGGTGGCAATGGCGCTGATCGAGAACATCCAGCGCGAGGATCTGTCGGCGCTGGAAGAGGCGCTGGCGCTCAAGCGACTGATTGAGGAGTTCGACCTCACCCATCAGGCCGCTGCCGACGCCGTCGGCCGCTCGCGCGCCGCGGTCAGCAATCTGCTGCGGCTGCTGGAGCTGGAGCCGGCGGTGCGCAACCTGGTCGAGCACAAGCGCCTGGAAATGGGTCACGCCCGCGCCCTGCTGGCGATGCATGGCTCGGCCCAGGTGATGCTGGCCGAAGAGGCGGCGGTGAAGGAATGGTCGGTGCGGGAGACCGAGGCTGCGGTGCGTCGGGCGCTGGCCGCACCCAAGGTGGCCGCGCCCAAGCAGGCCGACCCGGACGTCAATCAGCTCGAAAGAGAACTGTCCGAGCGGCTCGCGGCCTCGGTGGCGATCAAGCACAAGCGCGGCGGCAAGGGCCAGCTGGTGATCCGCTACGCCTCGCTGGACGAGCTGGACGGGATTCTGGCGCGAATCAAGTAGCCCGGCTGATCATTCGTCACCGGCTTCGCTGTCCGCCACCCGATCGAACTGTCCGTAGCGCAGGAAATGCAGCGTCTGCGCGATCACCTCGGGATTGCGCATCATGAAGGTGTGCGAGGTTGGCAGGCTGAGGTGATCGGCCATCCCGCTGACCCGGGTCGCCGCGACCGACACCTTGCCATCATTGGGCTCGGGCAGATGGGTGGACAGAATCGGGTTGACGCTGAAGGTACCGGCGATCACCCCCAGCTCGAAAGCCACCGGACCCAGTGACTTCGGGACGCTGCGCTCGGCGGTGCCCAGTTGCAGCCC
>JAGRJL010000739.1 GCA_020442775.1 Lysobacterales bacterium
ACCCTGCTGGAACCGCTGTTCGCTGCGCGCACGCTTGATCAGTGGCTGCAGCAACTCGGAGATGCAGGCGTCCCCTGCGGACCCATCAACACCCTGGACCGGGTGTTCGCCGAACCCCAGGTGATTGCCCGGGAACTGCGGCGGGAACTGGATCACCCGCTGAATCCGGCCATGCCCAGCGTGGCCTGTCCGCTGCGGGTCGATGGAAGCAGCCTCAGCAGTGCGCGCCCACCGCCACTGCTGGGCCAGCACAATCGCGAGATCCTGGGGGAACTGGGCTATACCGAGGCCGAACAGCAGGCACTGCAGCAGGCAGGCACCGTCGGCCCCGAGCCCGCGGTCACCAGGGAGCCACTGCACCGGTCATGACAACGAAAAAGGGGGCGGATCACTCCGCCCCCTCGCTTGCATCGGTTTTCGCGGTTGCGCGATTACCAGCCGTAGCCGAAGCCGAGGCCAGCCTGAGCTTCATCGCTGGTGAAGGCACCACCGAAGGTCAGGGTCATGTTGTCGTCAAAGGCCCGCTGGTAGCCGATCGACAGCGCCGACTCGCCGCCGGCGAAGCCCGCGCCGACCGCCAGACGGTTGTCGGTGCGCAGACCAGCTGCACTGCCGACCATCGTGGACATCGCCGCATTCAGCGCCGCAACTTCGTCGATGCGCTGGTTGGTCTCGCTAAAGCGACGATCCGCATAGCCCTGCAGGAAGTCGATCTCGGTGCGGAACTGGCCGAAGTTCACCGCGTCGGTGGCCTGGGTGCCGGCCGCAACGTTGGTGATCTGACGCGCATTGGTGCTCGAACCCACTGACACCGTATTGGCACGGGTAGCCTGCGAGCCGTTGCCCAGGGCAACGCTGTTCTCGGCACTGGCGGTGGAGTTGGCGCCGACCGCCACGCTGTTGTTGGCGCTGGCGGTGGACGCACGACCCACCGCAGTGGAGGAGCCGCCGCTGGCGGTGGCGGAGTTGCCGTTGGCCACGCTCAAGCCGCCGCTGGCGTTGGCACGCCAGCCGGTCGCGGTGGCGCCCAGCCCGGCTGCCGAGGCCTGCGTGCCAACCGCAGTGGAATGGAAGCCGGTGGCAGACGCGGTTTGACCCACGGCCAATGCGTCTTCGTCTGACGCTACCGAGCCCTGACCAACCGCCGTGGAGTTGGCGCCAGAGGCGGTAGCCGCACGGCCATTGGCGGTACTGTTCGCACCCGACGCATTGGCGTCATTACCGGTGGCGGTCGACAGCGAGCCAGTCGCCTGTGCGCGCCAGCCTACCGCGGTGCCTCCGCGACCAGAGGCGTTGGCCTGGGTGCCGATCGCGCTGGAGTGGAAGCCGCTGGCGGTGGAAGTCTGACCCACGGCCAGCGCGTCTTCATCGGAAGCCACCGATCCCTGACCGAGTGCGGTCGAGTTCGCGCCGGAAGCACTTGCGGTTTGACCGACCGCCGTGGAGTTGGCGCCGGAGGCAGTCGCGCTGCGGCCGTTGGCGGTGCTGTTGTCACCGCTGGCGATCGCGTTGTTGCCGGTCGCGGTGGACAGATCACCGGTGGCCTGAGCGCGCCAGCCCAGCGCGGTACCGCCGCGAGCCGAGGCATTGGCCTGGGCACCGACCGCAGTCGAATGGAAGCCGGTCGCGGTTGCGGTCTGACCGAACGCGGTGGCGTCTTCGTCAGTCGCACGACTGGCCTGTCCGACCGCGCTGCTGTTGGCACCGGTCGCCTGTGCGTCCTGGCCGACTGCGGTGGAATTGTCGCCACTGGCGATTGCCGCGCGACCGTTGGCGGTACTGTTGGCACCGGAGGCGACCGCATTGTTGCCGGTGGCGGTGGAGAGATCACCGCTGGCATTGGCGCGCCAGCCCAGCGCGGTGCCGCCGCGGCCGGCGGAGCTGGCCTGGGTGCCCAGCGCGGTGGAGTGGAAGCCTGCCGCATTGGCCAGATGGCCGAAGGCAGCCGCATCTTCATCGGTTGCACGCGAGTCGGTTCCCACAGCCGTGCTGTTCAGCCCTGAAGCCACGGCATTGCGACCGCAGGCCAGCGCATTCGCTGGGGTGGCGCTGCTGCCTGGCAGCACCTCGCAGCGATCGCCTGCCCAGAGGTTACCGCTCAGGGCCAGGGTCAGACCGATAATCAGCGGTGATTGACGAAACAGCTTGCTGCCGCTCGGGTACTTCGTCATGAATCAATCTCCAAATTGGGTGTTTGTGGTTTGGAATAACGCCGGCAGGGATACACTAACGCGGACAATGTGATCGGCTGGTGCCCTCGCAGGCTCGGGACCTATAACGCGAAGATCATCCCGAAAGGGACAGGCACCACGCGCTCCGCGCTGATTCTGCGGAGCAACGACTGCAATCAGATGTCCCAGGAACTAAGCAAGTCGCCCAAATGCTCCCTTGTTCGGTAGCGCTAATCCTACGCTTGTCAGTGCGCTTGGCAACTCCACCACCCGCGCGGGTGCAGCCGCAGTTGATCCGTGCGCGACGATCCTGCGCGCCACACGCTACCGCTGCACGGGTAGGGGCGAAGTCATGCTGAGCGCGGCGCCGCCGGCAGTAGTGATTGGCGGCGGCCCGGCCGGCCTGATGG
>JAGRJL010000740.1 GCA_020442775.1 Lysobacterales bacterium
GGCACCAGCCCGCAGCCTGGCGCTGTGGCCACCCAGATCTGCCTGGCAGGCCCCCGCGAAGGCAGCGGCCGGCCGCGCGAATGCGTCTCCAGAAATCCGCTCACCGGGTTGCCCGGCAATGCGCCATCGACTGCGGTACAGCTGAGCGCTGACGGTCGTTTCGGGGTGTTCGAATCTCTGGCCAGCAATCTGGTAGCCGACGACAGCAACGGCAGCAGCGACATCTACTGGTTTGCCTGGGATGGTCGGGTGTTGACCGGACTGGTGCGGGTCAGTACCGACGCCAACGGTGGCCAGGCCAACGGCCCCAGTCACTCGCCGCGGATCAGCGGCGACGGTCAGACCGTGCTATTCCTGTCCGGCGCTGACAATCTGGTCAGCGGGGACAGCAACGGCAGCACCGATCTGTTCATCAAACACGTGCGCAGCGGCCAGATTGGCCGGCTGAGCAGCAGCAGCGACGGTGTCGAGGGCAACGGCGATGTGCTTTCGGCCGATCTCAGCGAAGAAGCCCAAAGCGTGGCCTTCGCCACCGAGGCGAGCAACCTCAGTAGCGCCGATGGCAATGGCTTCAGCGACATCTATCAGCGCTCACCGCCGCTGGTCTACGACTCTGGCGAGCCCGGTCTGCGCGGGGTTGCGCTGCCCGCGCCGGTGCCTGCCAACAGCAACTGCCCCGCCGGCTATTTTGTCGCCACGGTCGAAGACGGACCGCTGCCGGGCGTGCGGAGCGGGATCTTCGGGATGGAACTGCTGCTCAATCCTCCCGGCAGTCGGGAACTGGCGGGAGGACTGAATTTCGGCGGTCTGGTCGATGCCGGCCAGGTCGGCTTTGCCGGGGTCAACATCGCCAATGCCACCGGTGAGATCCAGCGACTGGATGTCACCGTCAACGGCATTCCCTTGCCTGGTCCGACCGACGGGACCTATCCAGTGCGAGTGCTGCTGGAGAAACCGGGAAGCGACGGCAGCCGAACGACCGTGCTGCAGCTGGATGGGGAGATTGGACTGAATCAGTCCCTGACCGGTTCGGTGGAAGTCGCCCCGGGCTACTACGTGGCGAGTCTGATCGCGCAGTCCGGAGAACCCGGCGGCAGCGCAGAAGGAGTGTTCTACTTCGCCCTCAACACGCGCTTTGTTGACCGCCCCGGCGGCGGCTTCCAGGGCGGTGCTGTCGTCGGTGGCTATCATGCCGCCAACCCGCTGGGCGCGCCCTCCGGCTTCGCCGCCTTCTGTATTGCCGACCCTTACGCGGTCAACACTCGGGTCCTGTCCGCGCGCAGCTACGGGCCCAGCGGCGCCGGTGATCTGCGCCTCAATCTGCTGGATCAGAACGGGGAATCGGTCTATCGGGTCCCCAGCTACTAGCGCCGATACCGACGCGGGGCATCCGCACCCGCGCGGTGTCGCGGATCGCTCCCTTGGGATCGGAACGGGCACAGTTGGCGGTGCGCCTCTGAGCGAAGCTCGCACGCAGCGGCCGGCCTCAGCCGCGCCTGGTGGGCGGGAATCCGGAAAATCTGCGACGCTCATCCGAATCTGAGTCGCGCTCGACCCTCTTGCGCTGGCGCACAACCCCGGTCGGGTGTAGTTTTTGAGGTTCGTTGACGGCAGAAAAGGGGACTGCCATGAGCGACCCAGACCCGCGTGCGCCAGGGGCGCCGTGGCTGACACCATATCTGACGGTCCGCGACGCCCAGGCATCATTGGACTTCTACAAGCGGGCCTTTGGCTTTACCACCGGCGCGGTGTCGCCCGATGCCGAGGGGCGCGCCGAGCATTGCGAGATGTATTACCGCGACACGCTGATTGCGATGTTTGCGCCGGAAGCTGCCTTCGGTAGCACCGCGAAGTCGCCGCGCACGCTGGGCATCGAGCCTCCGCAAACCTTTTACGTCTATTGCGATGATCCCGACGCAATCTTCGGGCGAGCGATGGCGGCGGGCGCGCACGCGGTGGTACCGCCCTCCGATCAGCCCTGGGGCGATCGCATGTGCTGCGTCCGCGACATCGACGGCTATCAGTGGGGATTTGCGCGCTGGCATGGCGAAGCCTCGACCCAGGCTGCGTCGCTGGCCAGCGGCTAGTCCGAGCGGTTTGCCCAGACCAGCACGCGGGAATGGGCTCGCGCACCTAGTCGCCGCGATTCCAACCAACGCCTGCGGCGCTTGCCCCCTGGCGGCGCTAGCGACTGGCATCGCCCACACGCCGGCAATCAACACCGGCCCACCGCCTTGGCATCAGCAGAAACAACCTGGTGACTTTTCATAGTCGGGGTGCCAACGGGTTTGCGCCGGCGGCCTTGAATTTGACCTCGCAGACCGCATTGTGGGCCGGCACTAAGGAAAGTCACCAGCCATGCCTATCTACGAATTCGAATGCGTGCCCAAGGGCCACATCTTTGATCGCTTGCAGAAGATGGATGATCCCGATCCGGAAGTCTGCGAAGTCTGCGGCGAAGGGCCGGTCCGGCGCCGGGTTACTGCACCCGCATTTCGACTGGCCGGGACCGGCTGGTACGAGACCGACTTCAAAGGCGACAAGGACAAGCGCCGCAACCTGGCGGGTGAGGGCAGTTCGTCTGCCGCCTCATCAGACAGCGCCAAGAGCGGCGGCGACAGCACGCCAGCGAGCAAGGACAGCGGTTCCGCCAGCAGCACCAAAACGGATGCCAAGCCGGCAACCAGCAGCGACTAGCCTCGCTTAGACGGCTACTGGATTCGGGCTAACTCAGCAGTCTGGCCAGACTGCTCATGTGCACCTGATCAGGACCGTCGGCGATGCGTGCGGCGCGCGCCTGGGCGTAGGCCGCGGCGAGGAAGCTGTCCTGGCTCAGGCCCAGCGCGCCATGGATCTGGATCGCGCGATCGATCACCGTGCAGGCCATTTCCGGCACCGCTACCTTGATCATCGCCAGATGTTCGCGGGCCAGCCGGATCCCGCGCCGATCCAGGGTCGCGGCGGCCGCGTGAGTCAGCAGTCGGGCCTGCTCCAATTCGCAGCGAGAACGCGCCAATGCTTCCTGCGCCATCCCGTGCTGGGTGATCGGTCGTCCGAACACCACCCGATCGGAAGCGCGCTTGAGCATCGCCTCGTAGGCGCGCTGGGCCAGACCGATCAGATTCATGCACTGATGTACCCGACCCGGGCCCAGCCGACCCTGCGCCACCTCGAAGGCCTTGCCCGGCTTGCCCAGGATGCTGTCCTCGGGAATCCAGACCTGATCAAACTCCACTTCCGCATAGCCCGAGGGCGCGCCGTCGTAGCCAAAGACATCCAGCGAGCGCGCGATGTTGACGCCGTGAGTGTCGGTCGGCACCAGCACCATGCTGTAGCGCTGATGCACCGGGGCTTCGGGATGGCTCAGTGCCATCACCAAAATCAGCCTGCAGCGCGGGTCGCAGGCGCCGCTGACCCACCACTTGCGGCCGTGCAGGATGTAACCCTCGTCGCGCTGCGAGAGGGTGGTGAGCAGATTGGTGGGGTCGCTGGAGGCGACCACCGGCTCGGCCATCGCCACCGCCGATCGGATCTCTCCGTTGAGCAACGGCTGGAGCCAGCGGTCTCGCTGTTCGTCGCTGGCGTGTAGCGCGAGTGCCTCGATATTGCCGCTGTCCGGCGCGCTGCAGTTGAAGAGTTCCGGCGCGATCAGCGAACGCCCCATCAACTCGGCCAGATGGGCATAGTCCAGATGGCACAGACCCGCCCCATAGCGGGTGTCCGGCAGAAACAGGTTCCATAGCCCCTGGGCGCGCGCCTTGGACTTGAGCTCCTCGATCAGCGCTGGGACGGTCCAGCGGGACTCGGCGTCGCGCAGCTCCGCAGCAATGACCTTTTCCGCTGCGTAGACATTCTCGTCCATGAAGGCCTGTAGCCGCGCCTGCAGCTCGCGTCCACGGGCGGTGACTTCGAACACGCGGAACCTCTCCGGCATGCGCCGCTGACCATGAAGGACCGGCAGCATAACCAATTGACCGTTAAGGACTCCTCGCTGATCGTCTGCCGTGCACTTTTTCCCAATTCAAGCGACTAATTCGCAGGCTTTGGGCCAGCAGCATGAGGGCTTCGATGGCTGCTCGATCAGCTGCCCTTGGATCCGAAAGGCCACAGCCGCCGCCACCAGGAGCGCTTGTTCTCGGTGGGTGCGGCGGTACCGCGCTCGGCGGCATTGAACTCCATCACCCGACGCGCATCGGCCGCCAGTTGGTCCTGTCCCAGCTGTTCGTAGCTGGATGCCATCAGCTCCAGCGCCTCTACCGACTGCGGCGCCTGCTGATAGGTTTCCACCACGTAGGCGGCGCGGTTGGCGGCCGCCACGTAGGCGCCGCGGCGATAGTAGTAGCGCGCCACGTTCAGCTCGAACTGGGCCATGTTGTTGCGCAGAAACAGCATCCGCTGACGCGCATCACCGGCATAGGCGCTGTTGGGGTAGCGCTTGACCAGCTCGGAGAAGTCGAGGAAGGCCTGACGCAGCGACTGCTGGTCGCGGGTAGCCGCCTCGCCTTCCATGAAGCGATCGGTGAATCCGGCGTTGCGGTCAAAGTTGACCAGACCACGCAGAAATAGCGCGTAATCCACCTTGGGGTGAGTCGGGTAGGACTTCAGAAAGCGATTGATGGTTGCCAGCGCTTCCTCGTCGTCGCCGTTCTTGTACTGACAGTAGGCCAGCTCCAGCTGGGCCTGCTCCGAGTACTGACCGAAGGGGAAACGGGCCACCAGGCGCCGGTAATAGCGCACTGCGGTGGAGTAGTTGCCGTTGACCATCAGCGCATAGGCTTCGCGATACAGCTGGTCCAGCGGCAGGGCCTCGGCGACCCGGTCTTCCTTGTCTCCACCGAACAGCGAACATGCGCCGAGCACAGCGAACAAGGACAGCAGAATGAACAGGCGCAGTTGCTTCATTGGGACAGACGCGCGACCTAAGGACCGGCAATAGTAGCGGAAAGCCCGCTGATAGAGGATGAACGGGTACCAGACGGGGCCCAGGGAATAGGGCCCAGGGGCCAGTCCGCATCGGTGAGACTTGCCTGGGCCCTGGGCCCCAAGCCCTGGGCCCTGCCCTACAAGTTCTGATAATTCGGCCCCGAGCCGCCTTCCGGGGTCACCCAGTTGATGATCTGGTAGGGGTCCTTGATGTCGCAGGTCTTG
>JAGRJL010000741.1 GCA_020442775.1 Lysobacterales bacterium
TCGTGACCAACCCGGACGACTTCCAGTGGCGGATTCGCCAGCAAGACGGTGGCTGGTCACTCGATTTCTACCAGTCCACCGATCAGGGCAGCAGCTGGAAGGCGCTCAGCCGCAATCGTTTCACCCCGGCGAGCTGAGCAGCGCAGCGCGCCAGCGTGATTGACGACGATGCTTCGCTGCAGTCATCCAGACGGTGGCTGCAGCGCCTTCTCGAAGCAACGGCTGGTGGGGTCATCGCGGTACTCACCGAATGCGGGGATTGGCTGGTAGTCGAGCCCTGCATACAGCGCCATCGCGGCGCCTTGCCGATAGCCGGTCTCCAGGCGCAGACGGCGATAACCCAGCTGTAGCGCCCGGGCTTCCAGCGCCAGCAGCAGCTGCCTGGCTATGCCCCTTCGGCGCAGTGGCTCGACCACGTAGACCCGACGAACCTCTGCAATGTCCTGTTCGAGCCGGCGCAACGCTGCGCAGCCGACCGCCTGCTGCGCCAGGTAGGCAATCAGATAGCATTCGCCAGCGCCGCCAGGGCGGTTCTCCGGCCACGCCGAGTCGGCCTGAAACAGCTCCGGATACAGGCTGCGCGCTTCGACGGCGGCCTGCCGCAGCAGGGCGAGCGCAGCTACACCCTGTGGATTTTCCTCAACAATCGTCAGCGCAGACTCAGCCTCGGCGATCCTGGCGTACTCAGTGCTCATTCACGCCCGCTTCCGACCGCTTCGCAGTGGGGAACGCGGCGCATTCCGGCTGCGTTCCCCGCTGCGAATTACTGCTGCACCACTACCGGTGCGAAGTTGGCGTGTACCAGCATCCACTTGCCCTTCTGTTTGACGTAGACCCGGGTCGATTTGGCCAGGTTTGGCGTGGTCTTGCCGTCCTTGGAGCGGGTCAGGCCACCGTAGTTGTAGGTCAGGATCGCGGTGTCGCCGTAAAACTGCACGTGCGGATTGAGCATCTCGGAGGCCAGGCTTTGGTCTCCGCTGTCCAGACCCGCCTCATAGAAGCGCGCCGCCTGCGCCTTGCCTTCGACCAGGGTGGGCATCACCGGGTTGAATTCGGTGTAGTCATCGGCAATCGAAGTCCAGGCCTCGGCCGCCGCACGGTTCTGGTTTTCCGCTGCCCACTGCGCCTTGGCGATCGCCATGATCTCCTCGGCACTGTCGGCCAGCGCCGGCGTCACCAGCAGCAGACCCAGGCTCAAGGCGGCTACCGCACGTTTCCACTTGCTCATGATTGACTCCCCATAGTTGAGATTCCCCCGCGCACCGCCGTGGCGCTCGACCAACCCCAAAAAGCACGGCGACGGTCGGCCAGGGGCATCTCGACTATACGCCGGGCAGGCAGACCCACCGAGCGCGCCACCGGCCACGCTGTAACTTTTGCGCGCTTTGCCGGTTCCCTTGCGATGGAAACCGCAACGCAGCACCCGCCTCAACTGTGATCCTTTGCACGCGACCGGCGCATGACTGCGGCCAACTGCCAGACTATGGGCATCCACACAGGGGGCTGTTGATGGATTCGGACAATGAAGTGATTGAGCTGCGCGCGCGTCCGCCGCGGATTCCGCCGACGCTGAGCAGCCTGGGCCTGTCGCTGCTGATGCTGCTGATGACCTGCGGGGTCGCCTGGTATCTGCACGGTGAGGCTCGCGATGAGCTGGGCAACGAGGTTCGCCGCGGGCTGCTGCGGCTGGCTGCGCTGACTGCCGAGCGTATCGATGGCGATGCCCATCAGCGTCTGCTGGACGGCACCGACAAGAATGACCCACGCTTCGCCAGAGCCAACAGGGTGATGGTGCAGGCGGTGGCGGTCGACCCCGAGATCGTCTACGCCTACAGCGTGATCGAGCGCGGCGGCCAGCTCTATTTCGTGCTGGACAGCGAGCCGCCGGCCGGGCCGGATGAGCTGGCGGTGCTGCAGCCCTACGAGAAGGATGTACCAACAGCGCTGCGCACCGCCCTGGCCGAGGGCAAGGCACAGATCTCCGATCCCTACAGCGACGAATGGGGCAACTGGATCACCGCCTACGCGCCCTTCCACAACGATCGCGGCGAAGTCATCGGGGTGGTCGGGCTGGATTTGACCCTGGCCGAGTACCAGCGCCGGCTGGTGCCGATGCAGTCGGCCACCTACGCGATCTATGTCGCCGGTACCGTGGCCTCGCTGCTGATCGGCTTTGGCCTGTGGTGGAGCTACCGGCGCAGCGGGGCGCTCAATCAGCTGGGTCGCCAGCTCAGCAACGTCAATGCCCTGCTCAATGTATCGAAGGTGCTGGGTTCCAATGTTGGGGTCGACAATCTGCTGCGGGTGATTGTGGCCAAGACCACCGCAGTGATGCGGGCCGAGCGCACCAGCCTGTTTCTTTACGACAAGGATCGCAAGAATCTGGTTGGCAGGATCACCGAAGGCGCAGCGGCCGGCACCGAGTTCGTAGTCCCGGATGACCGTGGCATCGTCGGTCGGGTGGCGCGCAGCGGGCAGATCGCCAACGTCGACGACCCTGCCGCTGACCCCGATTTCGACGGGGCCTTCGATCGCCAGTCCGGGTTCAAGACCCGACGCCTGCTCACGGTGCCGATCTTCGATCCCAAGAAGACCGTGATCGGGGTGCTGCAGGTACTCAACACTCGCGATAACCGACCCTTCGATCGCAATGACGAGGTGATGCTGAGCGCGCTGGCGGCGCAGGCGCAGATCGCGATCGAGCGCGAACGGGCCAACCAGCGCGCCGCCGAAAGCCGCAAGCTGCAGGACGCCCTGAAGTTCGCCCAGTCGATCCAGCTGGGGATGCTGCCCAGTCGCTTCGAGGATCTGCACGAGGCCGGCATCGACCTCTACGCCAGACTGATCCCGGCGCGCATGGTCGGCGGCGATTTCTATGATTTCATCCTCACCGACAAGCGCAAGATCGGTCTGGTGATGGCCGATGTTTCCGGCAAGGGGGTGCCGGCGGCGCTGCTGATGGCCAAATCGATGACTCTGATCCGCGCCCACCTGGAAGCCTCGGGCGATCCGGCCGAAACCCTGGCCAAGGCCAATCAGGAGCTGTCGGTGGACAACGATCAGGCGATGTTCGTGACCGTCTTTGCCGCGGTTTATGACCTCAGCAACGGTACCCTGATCTACAGCAATGCCGGCCACAATCACCCGGTAATCGTGCGCGACAGCAACACCCTGGAAATTGACGGCGCCAAGTCGGTGCCGCTGGGCGCCAGCGAGCGCGCCGAGTTTGCCAACGCGCAGCTCAAGCTGAAAGAGCGCGACGTGCTGTTCCTCTACACCGACGGGGTCAACGAGGCGATGGACCCGGACAACAACGAGTACGGAGAACAGCGCATGTTCGAACTGCTGGTGGGTTATTCCAACGAGGACATGACCACCCTGGTCAACAGCTGCGTGGACAGCGTCAACAGCTTCGCCCGCGGCGCCGACCAAAGTGACGACATCACTGCGCTGGCGATGCGGGTGCCGCCGATAGGGTGAGCGTTGGGTAAACTGAGACGAGTTCCGCAAACGCTGTCGCTGGGCCGCAGGAGACGTCTTGGAACTCAGTTTTGGGCAGCAGGCCGACCCGCTGTTGAGTGCATTCGATCGGGTGGCCAACGGCAACAGCCATTTGTTGCAAGCGCCGGCCCGAGACGGCAGCCTGTCTGCGCGATTCGTTCACTTCGCGCGCTCGCGCGCCTTCAAGCGCCAGTTGTGCCAATCCGATCTGGATCGAGGGTGGGCGAACTTTCAGCGCTACGATCAACGCGGTGAACTGCGGCCCCGGGCGGGAGGCTTTTACAACGGTCTGCCGATCCGGTTCGCGCAAAGCCTGACCGCTGCAGCCTTCGCCGATCGTCTCGCCGAACTGCTCAATGAAGGGCCCTGCTGGTACGGCAATCGCCTGCAGCCGGCGCAGGTTGCGCAGATCATCGACAACTTTCTGCTGGCCTTTGCAGTCGACGACCAGGTGCTGGAGGCAGAGACCGATTTTCTGTTTTCGCACGACTACCTTGGCCGGCATGGCGGGGCACCGGGCAATCCTCGCGCCATCTGCTACTTCGATGGCTGCGGCGCCGATCACTGCTTTGCCTGGCTCAGCAAGGGGCAGCTGCTGGTGCTGTTGCTCAACGGCACCGACTGATGCCCGTTCTGGCGATCAGCTGCCTAATCGCGGTATCGGTCAACGAAGGCCATGAAGCGCTCGGCAGAGTAGCCCCTGCCGTCCTCCAGCACGCCGGTGTCCTGGGTGTCGATGAACTTGCCTGAGGCTGCGAGGATGATCAGGAAGGGGTAGCCGCCGGCTTCGGGATAGCTGGCCAGGAAGGCTTCGTTCATGTTGTCTTCGCTGACGTTTACCTTGACCGTCACGAAGGTCTGCTCGTAGGCCTGGCGAACCTCATCGTTGTTGGCCACAAAGCGATCCAGGATCAGGCACCAGCTGCACCAGTCCCCGCCCAGCTTGAGCAGGATCTTCTTGTTCTCGGCGGTTGCGTCAGCGATTGCCAGCTGCAGGTCGGCCGCGGGGTCGCGGGCCGGGTCATAGCCCTGATCATAGGGCCGCACGCCGCTGCCGGCATCGGCGCCCAGCGCGATCATCAGCAGCAAGACAGCCAGTGGCCAGTGGAAATTCCGGTTCTTCATGACGGGCAACGGTGTTG
>JAGRJL010000742.1 GCA_020442775.1 Lysobacterales bacterium
CTGGTGGGTTATGGCTTTGCCTGGGTCGGGCACTTCTTTTTCGAACACAACCGTCCGGCCACCTTCAAGCATCCGCTGTACAGCCTGATCGGTGACTGGGTAATGTGGTGGCAGATTCTCCAGGGCAAGCTCAAGATCTAGCCGCAACGCCCGGCAACGCGCTTTGGTTGGGCGCTCCGCTCAACCCTTGGGGCCGAACTTCGCCGGCAATCCACGGGCATGGACCAGCCCACCCTGCCCGAATCGCGCATTGATTTGATCTTCCAGGCTCAGCGACGTCGGCTTCGCGCCGAACAGATCCGCCTGCTGCGTCTGCGCGCCGACCAGCTCAAAGCTCACTCCCAGAAGCCGCAAGGCCGGTCGGCGCTGCGCCGCCCACCAGGTCTCCAGCAATTCCCGGGCGCAGGCATAGAGCAGCGCTGTGTCGGCCAGCGGCGGCTTCAACTGACGCTGGCGGGTTTGAGTCACAAAGGGTGGCTTGCGCAGCTTCAGCTGGACCACCGCAGCCAGATGGTCTGAGGCGCGCAGTCTGGCGGCCGCCTTTTCAGTCAATCGCATCAGCATCGTCAGGGCCTGATCGAGAGAACTCAAGTCGCGCTCGAAAGTCTCCTCGGCACCAATCGATTTCTCTTCGCGATCGACCACCACCGGCCGCTCATCCAGCCCCAGAGCCAATCGTCGCAATGATTCGCCGCGCGGACCGAGCAGGCGATGAAGCGTCGTCGCGGACGCCTGCTGCAGATCGCCGATGCGGTGAATCCCCGCCGCCTGCAGTCGCTCCGCCGTCCGCTCCCCCACCGTCCACAGCTGCTGAATGGGGAGCACCGCAATGACCGCGCTGGCCTGATCTGCGGTGATCTGGCGAATCCCGTCGGGCTTGCCCAGTCCACTGGCCAGCTTGGCGAGCAGCTTGTTCGATGCCACACCCACGGTGCAGGCCAGCTGGCAGCGCTGACGGATCTTCTCCTTCAGTGCCTGCGCCATCGCCATCGGCGTACCCAGCAGCTTGCGGCTGGCGCTGACGTCGATGAAGGCTTCGTCCAGCGAGAGCCCCTCCACCTCAGGGCTGAATTCGCGAAAGATGCAGAAAATCTGCGCCGACACCTCGGCATAGCGCGCCATTCTGGGCGGCAGGAAAATTCCATCCGGACAGCGCTCACGGGCCTGCGCCGTCGGCATCGCCGATCCCACGCCGAATCTGCGCGCTTCGTAGCTGGCTGTCGCGACCACCCCTCGTCGCCCGGTGCCACCCACGATTACCGGCAAACCACGCAGCTGTGGGTCGTCGCGCTGCTCTACCGCGGCATAGAAAGCGTCCATGTCCACATGGAGTATCGCCCGCTGGGGTTGGTCATCTGGAGACGGCATCTGACTATTGTCGCCGCTCTTGAACGACGCTGCGATCAGAACGCGCAGCTTGTTGCCAGGCGGGCGTCAGTGCGTCGGACCAATATTGGCAAAGTGATATCAATTTGATATCTTATGGACTCCAAAGTGCGGAGTATCCTCATGCAAGAGAAGAGTCTCAACAGTCCCGCTGGTATTCCCGCCCTGTTGCTGATCCTCACCGGCATCCTGGTCGGCTTCGGCCTGATTTTGGGCCCCCATCTGCTGGTGATCGGCATCCCGCTGGTGCTGATCTCGTTCTTTTCCTGCATCGGACTGTTCACCGTCCAGCCCAATCAGGGCCGCGTACTACAGCTGTTCGGGCGCTACATCGGGACAGAAAAGAACCCGGGACTGCGGATCACCAATCCCTTCTATACCCGCACCTCGGTCTCCCTGCGGGTCCGCAACTTCGAGAGCAGCAAGCTCAAGGTGAATGACCTGGACGGCAATCCCATCGAGATCGCCGCAGTGGTGGTCTGGCAGGTCATCGACACCGCGCAGGCCGTCTTCCAGGTGGATGACTATGCCAACTTCGTCGAGATCCAGTCGGAGGCGGCGATTCGGTCGCTCGCCAGCATCTATCCCTATGACCAGCACGACGACGAAACCATCGCCCTGCGCAGCCACGCCGACAAGGTCGCCGATCACCTAGCCAGGGAACTGCAGGAGCGTCTGAGCTCTGCCGGCGTGGAGGTGCTGGAGGCAAGAATCACCCACCTGGCCTATGCCCCGGAGATCGCGCACGCGATGCTGCAGCGGCAGCAGGCTTCGGCGATCATTGCGGCGCGCACCAAGATCGTTGAAGGCGCTGTGGG
>JAGRJL010000074.1 GCA_020442775.1 Lysobacterales bacterium
ACCGATCTGGGCATCGATGAGCTGATCGTCGAAGAGGAGCTCGGTGCCGATCTGGAGGGCATCGAAGAATCCCCCGACGGTACTGCTTGGGACACCGGCTCGGACATGCTGAGCGAGCTGGAAGGCTTTGCCGACAGCTCAGTCGAAATCGCCGAACCGACCCAGATCGATGACTCTGTGGGTCTGCATGACAGCCTCGGCCTGGATATCGACCTGGAAGTTCCCGACTCACCGCCCGAGGATGACGGTCTGGTCGATCTGGATGCGATCCTGTCGGCCAACCCCGAGCCGGCGCCCGAGGGCGCGCGAGCTGAGCCCAACGCGCCCGCAGAGGCGTCCGATGACAGTCTGGAACTGGCCCAGTTGCCGGATCTGGACAGTTGGTCACTTGAGCCGATGGACGATGGGAGCTCAGCGGCCGAAACGCCGGCGGTGGCGCCGAGTTCGCAAACGCCAACCAAGCGGGTTGAGCCGGTTCCCACCCCGGAATCAGTGCTCGCCGATCTGCAGCTGAATCTGGACGCGCTGGGATTGGTGCCGATGGATGGGGAGGAAGCTGACACCGCCGCTCCAGCCTCGGCTGGTGCGACTGCGCCGGCGTCCCCAGCGGTTGACCCCGATAGCGCTTTTCTTGATGACCTCGGCGCACTGGACTTCGACCTGGAGCCCCCGGCAGAGGTCGCCGCCCCGACGTCCCGCGACGCAGCGCCATCGGCAGCCCCAGCGGCAGAGGCGGAGGGCGCTCTACTCGACGAACTCGGTGCACTGGACTTCGACCTGGAACCCCCGACTGAAGCCTCCGAGACGGAATCGGCAGGGGTGGACAGCCTGGACGATTTGGCGACGCTGGACTTCGATCTGGAACCGCCCAGCCCCGCGGACCCGGAACCGCCGCCCTCCGCGCCAGCCGTGAGTGAGCTGAATCAGCCGGTTGCGCAGGTTGGTGCGGCCGCGAGCAAGGGTCCGCGCAAGATTGTCGTTCTGGGCGCCTCAATCGGCGGTCCTGACTCGATTCGCAACTTCCTCTCAAAGCTGAACACGGGATTGGGCGCTGCCTTTATTTTGGTGCAGCATATGGGCGCGGAATTCCTCGACCTGATGGCGCAGCAGCTGGATCGGGTTTCACCGCTGGATGTGCAACTGGCGCGCCACGGACAGGAGTTGCGAGAAGGCGCGGTGGTCATCGCTCCGGTCGGTCAGCGCTTGAGCGTCGATGCCGATGGCAAGCTGGATCTGTCCGCCGAAGCCGGTCATACCGCCTACAGTCCGTCGATCGATCAGGTGCTGACCGATTCGCTGCAGCGTTGGGGAGCCGAGCGCCTGCTGGTCATTATCTTCAGCGGCATGGCCTCCGACGCAGTGGCCGGCGCGAAGCAGCTGGCCGCAGCCGGAACTCCGATCTGGGCCCAGGATCCGGCCAGTTGCGTGATCAGTTCCATGGTTGACGGCGTGGTCGCCGCCAAGGTGGTGAGCTTCATCGGATCGCCGGAACAGCTGGCGGAACAGGCCAACAAGCTGTTGGCCTGACCAACAAGGACATCGAGGCATGAACACAATTCGTGATATCCGAGGGCTGATGATCCTGGTGTCCAACGGTCGAGTGCTGTTGCCCAACGCCTCGGTGGCCGAGGTCATCACCTACGCTGACCCCGAACGGGTGCCGAACGCGCCGGACTGGCTGCTGGGCAAGGTCGGCTGGCGCGGCTGGCGCATACCGCTGATCTCCTTTTCGCTGCTGGCCGGGATGGCGCTGGAGGAGCGCACCAGCGGTGCCAAGGTCGCGGTGGTGAAGGCATTGGACAACCCACAAAAGATGCCCTACGTCGGCATGTTGACCCAGGGCTTTCCCAGGCTGACCACGATCAGTCCGGATATTCTGGTGCCGAATCTGGATTTCACAGGCGAACGGCCGGGGGTGCTGGTCAATCTGATGGTGCGCGATGATCAGGTGGTGATTCCCGACATGCATGCCATCGAATCCTCGATCACCCAAGCCCTGGCCGCATGAGGCCGGTTATCGGGTTCGAAAGCAGTTGCTTGCGCGACGATCGGCCACGCATTGCCCGCCGATAAGACCGCACCGCCGTCATGAGCGTTCAGAACCAGCCCAACCGGTTGCTCAAACAACCGGAGCAATTCCTCGGCGCTCCCTGTCTGATCGCCGGTGCGGATACCGTCCGGGTACAGGAGTGTGCTGACACCCTGCGGGCAGCAGCGCGCGAGCAGGGCTATCTGCAGGTGGAACGAGTAGACGCCACCGAACGGAACTTCGACTGGGATGAGCTGCGCGCGGTGTGCGTCAGCCCGGGGCTGTTCGCCAGTCGTCGGATTCTGGATCTGCGCCTTTCCCAGGCCAAGCTTGGAGCGGCTGCGGCTGCGGTGCTGACCGAGTGTCTGGAAACCACCGACCCCGATCTGCAATGGATCATCAGTCTGGGCGAATGGAGTCGCAAGGCCGAGCAGGAAAAGTGGGTCAAGGCGGTCGCCGAATCCGGCAACGTCATTGGAATGTGGCCGCTGAAGCCAAACGAACTCGCCGAATGGGTGCGCGGGCAAGCCGGCAAGCGTCGTTTGACGCTGGACAAGGACGCGGTATCGCTGCTCCTTTGGCGCACCGAAGGCAATTTGCTGGCGACGGTGATGGAACTGGACAAGCTGGCCCTGGCGCACCCCGAGAGTCACTGGAATGCCGCTGAGCTGGGTGACTATGTGGGTGACAGCGCCCGATTCGACGTCTTTGCGCTGGTCGATGAGGCCATCTACGGCAACGCGCTGCGGATGCGTCGAGTGCTGCGGGCGCTCAAGGGCGAGGGCGAGGCACCCGCAAGGATCGTGCCCTGGATCGCGCGTCAGCTGCAGCTGATGTTCGAGTTGGCAGACTGTCTCCGCCGAGGTCAGAACCCCGATCAGCTGCTGCGGACGCGGCAGGTGTTTGCGCAACGCGCCAGTCAGTACCAACGGGCTGCGGCGCGCCACAGTCCCGCGCAGTGGCGCCAGTTATGGATCGAGCTGGGGCTGCTCGACCGCCTCAGCAAGGGCCGCGAGCGCGGGTCCCCCTGGGTGGCGCTGGAACGATTGTTGTTGCGAGTCGCCCTGGCCAATGATGATGGTCGACGCTTCGCCGGCTGAACTGCCACCGCTGGTGCTGCTGGGAGGGAGCTTTGACCCGATCCATCACGGGCATCTGCGCGCGGCGCTTGATGCCGCGCGGGTCCTGGGCAGCGCGACCGTCACCCTGTTGCCTGCCGGCACGCCGGCGCTGCGAGATCCGCTGCGGGCGAGTTCCGCCCAGCGTCTGGCGATGCTGCAGCGGGCGATTGCCGGCGAACCGACGCTGGCGATCGATCACCGGGAGCTGAGTCGAGAGGGACCGACCTACACGGTCGAAACGCTGCGCGAGCTGCGCCAACAGTGGCCGCACAGAAGCATCATTTTTCTGCTCGGCGCCGATGCCTTTTCCAGACTCCCGCGTTGGCACGAATGGACCAGCCTGCTGGATCTGGCGCACCTGGCGGTGCTCTCTCGGCCGTCAGAGCCGCTGCACGCGCCCGCAGATGCTGCCTTCGCTGCGTGCTTTGAGGCTGAAGCTGCGGCTCTCACGCATGCCGCCTGCGGACGTTGGACCGCCATCGACGTGACCCCGCTGACGATTTCTGCGAGCGCGATCCGGGCGCTGATCGGCGCGGGACAGTCGCCACGGTACCTACTGCCGGATCCAGTCATTGATTACATCGCGCAGGAGCGACTCTACGGCTACCCGGGAAAGCCAGTCGCGCGGGCGTAGAAAACTGGTTGGCAAGGAGCCGACTTGCACACAACCGCCCGGCAGGCGGACAATGGCAGCACGGCGCTCGCAATGCGTGCCTCAAGGAGAACGATCCCCACCGTGAAGAGGAATTTTAGTTGACCGCCAATAAATCGATGCAATCCGCGCCGATCGGCATTTCTCCCGAATTGAACCAGGCTCCCAGCCGCATTGGTTCCCCCCGAATTTCCCCAGCCCGCAAGCAGAAGGCCTCCAGCGACGATCCGTCGGCGGCGCTGCGCCAGTGCGTCATCGACAAGCTGGAGGGCATGAAGGCTCGTGATCTGAGCCTGATCGACGTTCGTGGACGAACCAGCGTCACCGATTTTCTGGTGGTCGCCAGCGGCACATCCACACGTCACGTCAAGGCCATGGCGGACGATGTGGTGGAGGCCGCCAAGGCTCTGGACCACGCGCCCCTTGGCGTCGAGGGCGAGCGTGAGGCGGAGTGGGTACTGGTCGATCTGGGCGATCTGATCGTCCACCTGATGTTGCCGCGAACCCGTGAGTTCTATGGTCTGGAGCGGATCTGGGGCGTGGAAGTGCCCAAGGCCGATGTGGCCGAAAGCCTGAACGCGTGATAGCCGCCGGATCATGCAGGCCTGGCTGATCGCGGTCAGCGACCGGGCGGCTGACTGGGCGGAGGCAGGCTATCAGGACTACGTGGGCAGAATGCGCGGGCGACTGGATCTGCGCTATCAGGGCCTCAAGCTCGCACGGCGCGGCAAGGGCTTCAGCGATGTGCAGGCGCGCCGCGATGAAAGCGCCCGCCTGATCGCCAAGGTTCCCGCCGGGGGGTGGCGGGTGGCGCTGGATCGCAGCGGAAAGCCATGGTCCAGCCGGCAACTGGCTGAGCAGCTGCAGCGCTGGCAGCAGGACGCCCGATTGCCGTGTTTTCTGATCGGCGGGCCCGACGGGATCGAAGAGGCCGACCTGGCTCAGTGCGAACAGCGCTGGTCGCTGGGTGCGCTGACTCTGCCTCATGCACTGGCCAGAGTGGTGGTAGCCGAGCAGCTATATCGGGCGCAGTGCATTCTCGACAACCACCCGTACCATCGCTGAGCCTCGCCGAATCGTGGGCAGACCGTTTGGGTCCCTGTCGCGGTCAGCGTTCTGGCCCCCATACCGGCATTCATGGGGATCTAATGCGCGCTCTGTTAGCGTTGGCTTCCCGTCAGTGCACGAGTCCGAGTCACACCCCTCAGGCGTCGAAACCGCGCTCCAACCCATCTATGGCGAGGGCTGGTGTGGAGTTTCAAGATGAAGTTGAACTCACCGCCCTCGTTGGCCACTCCGGACTGCGGAGTGGCTGGTCGGCGCCAGAGCGTTCGCGCCTTGCCTGAAGGAAAAAATCCATCGGAACTGGACTCAGCGTCATTGTGAAGCACCACACTAGTGTGGTGAACCGCAAATTCCTTGAATTCACCGCGCTAGTGAGCCAATTCCCTGAATGCGGCGTTGTTCGTCGTCGCCATGGCGGTGCCATGCCTCCTTCTCTCGCTTAGCCTCAGGAAAAAATCATCGAATCCATGTTCAACCAATTTACGGTTCACCACACTGGCGCGGCAGGAAGCCGCATGCCGTTTTGGATCAATCGATGACGATACCGACACTGCTGCTGGCGTCCGCCTCGCCGCGGCGCGCCGAGTTGCTGCGCACGGCCGGCTTCCGCTTCGAAACCAGCCCGGTCGACCTGATCGAGCAACCCCAAGCCGGGGAAAGCGCACTCGACTACGGGCGCCGGATCGCGCTGGAGAAAGCCCAGGCCGCCTACGACCAGCTGGCGCCAGCTTCGGCCACCGTAGTGCTGGGGGCCGACACCGAAGTGGTGCTGGGACGACGGATCTACGGAAAGCCCGAAAATGCCGAACAGGCCGCCGAAATGTTGCGCAGTCTAAGTGGCAGGCGTCATCGGGTAATTTCCGCTGTGGCGCTGGTTGGTGCGACACGTACACTGGTCATCGACAGCCAGACCCAGGTGGTTTTCCGACCCCTGAATACAGCAGAGATCGATGCCTATGTTGCTACCGGCGAACCGTTCGGAAAGGCTGGCGCCTACGCTCTGCAGGGCAGGGCCTGCGCATTCGTGCAGTCGCTGCGCGGCTCCTATACCGGCGTGGTGGGCTTGCCGATCTATCCCTGCTGCGAGGCGCTCGCCGAATTCGGCATCGTTCCGGACTGGCGGCGGGTCGCCAACATGGCGACCGCTCCGGTATAAGTCCGGTCCGACTGACAGGGAGTCCACATGAGCGAAGAAATTCTGATCAACGTCACTCCTCGCGAGACGCGCGTGGCGTTGATCGAGAATGGCATGCTGCAGGA
>JAGRJL010000743.1 GCA_020442775.1 Lysobacterales bacterium
GTCGACTTGCCGGCATTGGGAAAGCCGAGCAGGCCCACGTCCGCGAGCACCTTGAGCTGCATGAACAGTCGCCGTTCGTCGCCCGGGGTGCCCGGCGTCGCCCGACGCGGCGACCGATTGGTGGAACTCTTGAACTGGATGTTGCCACGCCCGCCGCGCCCGCCCTGGGCCACCAGCAGCCGCTGACGATGGGTCAGCAGGTCGCCAATCACCTCGCCGGTATCGGCGTCCTCGACCAGGGTACCCACTGGAACCCGAATCTCGATATCCGCGCCCTTGGCGCCGGTCTTCTGCTGGCCCTTGCCGTTGTGGCCGCGCTCGGCGAGAAACTTGCGCTGATGCCTGAAGTCCACCAGGGTGTTCAAGCCTTCATCCGCGCGCAGATAAACCGATCCGCCGTCGCCGCCGTCGCCGCCGTCTGGGCCACCCAGGGGAATATATTTCTCGCGCCGAAAACTCACTGCGCCGTTCCCGCCATTGCCAGCGCGAACCTCGATTTGTGCCTCGTCAACGAACTTCATCTCAAACCTTCAAACATCCTTGCTGCGCGTGCGCGTCTTGTTGGGCGCACGAGCATGGATCACGCGTCGGCGGTCAGAATCCGCCGCAAAAAGAAGCCCCGCGCTGAGGCGGGGCTTCTCGACATCGCTCAAGCTTGGCGGCGCAATCAGTCTTGCGCGTCGCCCGCCGGGACAATGCTCACCATCCGCCGGTTGTGCTTGCCGCCGCGGCGGAACTGCACCTGGCCGTCGACCAGCGCGAACAGGGTGTGGTCCCGACCCAGGCCCACGTTGGTGCCCGGATGGAACTGGGTGCCGCGCTGGCGCACCAGGATGTTGCCGGCAACAACCGACTCACCGCCGTAACGCTTGACGCCCAGATACTTCGGGTTTGAATCGCGACCGTTGCGGGTTGAGCCCGCTGCCTTCTTATGTGCCATGACTCAGCGCTCCTTTAGGCCTTGATGTCGGTGATTTCGAGCTCGGTGTAGCTCTGTCGGTGACCCATCTGCTTGCGATGGTGCTTGCGACGACGGAACTTGACGACCAGGATCTTGTCGCCACGACCGTGGCTACGAACCACTGCGTTGACCGCCGCGCCTTCCACGACCGGCGCACCGACCTTGACGCTGTCACCGTCGGAAACCATCAAAACCTGATCGAGAGCGATGGTTGAACCTGCCTCGGCATCGAGCTTCTCAACCTTGATCACATCCCCTGGAGCTGCCCGGTATTGCTTGCCACCGGTGGCGAACACTGCATACATTTTCGTGTCTTCTAAGCTGGCGCGAAAAGACCCGGGAGTTTAGGTCCTAAACCTAACCCGGTCAAGATGCGCTATGAAAAAAGCCGCCCGTTGCGCCGATCTTTCGATCCGCACCACGTAGTGAACGGCGCTCGCGGTGTGCCTTTGGTCTTTCGGATCTTGCGCAGATCCCAAGGCCAGGTTTTTCGACACCACCTGCGCGGGGCGCGATGGTACATCAATCCGTCCGGTGAATCCTCCTGTTTTTACCGCGCTGTTTTGCGACGATTCAATCTGACCGCAGCAGCCGCACTTGAGTGAATCCGCCTTCGCCCCCAGGCTATGCCGTCGGCCAGCCTGACCCGCTCATGATCGAACTGAACTTTGACAACCGCCTGATCGACCAACTGCCGGGCGACCCGGATACCGGCAACCGGACGCGGCCGGTCCTTGGCGCCGCCTGGTCTGCGGTCGACCCCAGCCCGGTGCGCGATCCGAGGCTGCTCGCCCATGCCGTCGAGGTCGCCGATCTGATTGGCATCACCCCAGAGCAGGTGAGTACAGCCGAATTCGTGGCCGCGTTCAGCGGCAATCGGCTGCTGCCCGGGATGCAGTCCTATGCCAACAACTACG
>JAGRJL010000744.1 GCA_020442775.1 Lysobacterales bacterium
TGGGCGCGGTCCAGCGGCTGCTCGGCCTGACAGCGGCGCTGCTCGGCGACCGCCCAGTCCGACAGCAATCGATTGAGGCTGGGCACGAAGGGGCTCAGGCCGTTGCTGATCCGGTCCGGCTCATCGGCATCGCTGCGCGACAGGCACCAGGGCATGTGCAGGCTGCGCCGATTGGGATCCAGCAGCTGCGCGAAGGCGCCGAAGTAGGCGTGCGGCTGGTCTGCCAGCGGATTGAAAAAGCCGCTGGCCGATCCGACCGCGAACACCGACGGCGCCATCGGCGCACCGTTGAGCAGACGCGCGCGGCGGATGCCGTGGATCAGATGGCGACCACGGCGACGCTCCAGGTAGGCCGGTTCCGGCAGCCACAAGCGATCCCGGGACTTGGGATCGAGGCTGTACAGCCAGCGGTTGTGTTCGATATCCAGCGCACCCACGGTGCCGAAGATCAGGCTGTCGACCTGACCTTCGGCGGGAATCCGACGGATCTCGGCCAATGAACGGCGGGCCAGATCACCCGCACTAAGACCCAGAGGAGCGCCGGGCCGCAAGAGCTGACCCAGGCTGCGGCCGCACCAGTCAATTGCGGTATTCAGGCTGCCGCCGGGCAGGCTGCCGGCCTGCTGGGTCTCGAACCAGGCTTCGCGCGCGGCGGACGGCGACAGATCGAAGCCGGGCTGCACCCCGGGAGTGGCGCGCAGCGGCGCCAGCTGATCGCTGTCCAAAATCACCGCCCGCTGACCGGCCGAGAGCAACAGCGCCAGATTGGTCAGGCGGGCGTCGGCCTGCCCCGCGCCGTTCGGACCGGCCAGCGCCAGCAGCGCCTGACCGTCGTCTTCATCGCTGGCCAGGTGGCCGAGAAACTCCTGCTGCTTCTCGCTATCCCACCACTCGGCCTGCAGCCCAGCTTCGGCCAGCGCACCCTGCCAGGTGTTGCGCTGACGCTCAGCGACCTCATCGGCCACCAGCACGCGCAGCCCGCCGGTGATCTCGATCAGCTCACGGAGCATCGGCAGATCGCGCTCGTCGAAGGCGGTGCGGCGCGCGTTGCTCAGACGCAGACAGGCCGGGGCCAGCGGCAGCGAGGGCCGCCCGCTGGCGGCGAAATCCTGCAGCACCCTGGCCGCCGGCACCAGCAGCCCGCGCTGCATCAGCGCCAGCAGAATCTGATCGACCGCCGCGGCCTGATCTTTAAGCTGCGGCAGCTTGTCGATGATGCTGTCGCGGTGCTGGCGCAACGGGGCGAAGGGCTGACACAGTTCCAGCGCATCAAGCACGTCGGGGGTCATCGGGTGGCGCTCGCCGCTGAGCGGGTCCATCAGCATCAGCTCCTGGGAGGAGATCTGCAGGACTTCACCGGGGAGGGCGGCAAACAGCTCATCACCGCCGTTGGGTGACCATTGTGCACTCATCTATTTCGATTCCTGTTCGGATGGGGTCGCGGCGCGGGCATTGGCTTCGGCGAGCGCCTGCCGCAGCCGCTGGATCTCGGCGTCTTGCTCGATGATCTGGTGGCCGGCGGCGATGATCTTGCGAATTTCCTGATTGTAGTGGGCATAGACGCTCTCGGCGGCGTCGCCGAAGGTCCACAGCGCCGGGGCGAACTGGGGCAGGTCACTGGGTCGGCGTGCGCACAGCGCCACGTAGTAGAGCGCCGGATAGTTCAGGCCTGGTTCGGCCCTGCCGCTGCTGTCGGCGGTGTGGCTGAGCGCGATCGATGGCTGGGCGTCCACGTCCCACAGAAAAGACTGGAACACCAGCTTCTGCGCGAGCAGGCGCAGGGCCGGAAAATGGGTCTTGAGCAGCGCCTCCAGCTC
>JAGRJL010000745.1 GCA_020442775.1 Lysobacterales bacterium
GTGGCGGCAGCCGGCATCATCACCCTGATCCGCTCCATCCCGATGATGGTAGAGAGCTTCAGGGTCAGCGTGGGTCAGTTTGGCAAGGGTGGCGCAGCGGCCACCTCCGAAACGGCGACACCGCGCACCCAGCGTGATCTGCCGCTGCCGGTGCTGGCCGTGGGCCTGCTGGTGGTCGCCCTGATGATGATGCTGATCCCGCAGATTTTTGGTGCGGTAGGTGGTTTGGGTCACCGGATGATTGCGGCGCTGTGCGTGGTGCTCTTTGCCTTCTTCTTTGTCACCGTCGCAGCACGCATTGTCGGCCTGGTCGGGGTGACCTCCAACCCCACCTCAGGCATGACCATCGCTGCCCTGCTCGGCACCGCGACCATCTTCATGGCGCTGGGTTGGAATGATCTGTCTGGCAAGGCCGTGGCGCTGATGGTGGGCTGCGTGGTCGCGATTGCGGCCTCGATCTCGGGAGACACCTCACAAGACCTTAAGACCGGCTATTTGCTGGGCGCCACCCCCAGATCGCAGCAGCTGGGTCAGATTATTGGCGTGCTCACCTCCGCGACCTTTGTCTGCCTTTCGGTGATGCTGCTGGCCGAGACTTTCGGCTTTGGCACCAAGGAACTGCCGGCACCCCAGGCGACCCTGATGAAGCTGGTGATTGATGGGGTGATCGATCAGTCGCTGCCGTGGGGCCTGGTCGCTATAGGAGTAGGCATCGCCCTGCTCTGCGAGCTGTGCCGAATCCCTTCGCTGCCCTTTGCGGTGGGCGTCTACCTGCCGGTTTCGACCATGACTCCGATCTTCCTCGGCGGCATGCTCAAGTGGTGGCTGACCCGAGGCCAGTCCGAAGCAGTCGCCGAAGCGCGCACCGAGCGCGGCGTCTTGCTCGGATCGGGCTTTGTTGGCGGGGAGGGACTGTTGGGCGTGGGCATCGCCGGAATGGCCTTCGTCATCGGCGCCCGCCCAGCGGGACTGGGCACCGGTTGGGCCAGCCCCCTGGTGGTCGAGGTGATCGCGGCACTGGCCTTTGCGGCGCTGGCCTACTGGTTCGTCGGACGCGTCCGCAAGGCCTAGCGAGGCTGAACCAACGATCTCAGCGCTGATCCAACTCGTTGTGGATCAGCACCACGCATTGCGAAGCGAACAGCATCTTCGGCCCGACCGATATGGGTCTGGCGCCCAGCCGCTTGAGTCGGGCAAGAGAGTTTTTCGGCATCGGAATGTGGTCGGTGAGCACGAAGCAGAGATGGTCGGCGACAAGGCCTTCGTCTCTGATCGAGGCCCCCTTGGGATCCATCATGTAAATCTGACAGTCGACCGCCAGTTCCTTGATCAAGCGTTCGAAGCTCAGCGTTCTGACCAGGACCCCTGCGCAGACTTCTCGCTGCTCCTCCTTGCCCATACCCTGTGACTCATCCAGCGCGCGGGCGATGAGGTTGAGCCAGGCGGCTTCGTGAAAGCCCGCCAGCGCGGTTAGCTGGTCAGCGCTGAAGCTCACTGTGCGCGAAAAGTCCTCGGTACTTTCCAGGACCAGATGAACAACCACCTCGCTGCGGTGCGACTGCGCCACAAACACTGCGTTCATCAGCGTGTGGGCAAGAATCTCGGGGTGAATGGTGGAACCGACGCCGTCGAGCAGCTTGTCACTCCGGGTGGGTGCCGCGCGCGCCTTGAGCACGAAGACGCGCATCAATCACACCCTCGCTCGCCCAATCGGCGACCCAGCGAAATCGGCGTCGACCCAGCGAATTCAGCGGGGCAACGAGGGCACAGAGTTGATCGATCTGCAAACCAGAGCATGGACCATTATGACCTGAGCCAACGCCATCAGGGGCCGACCAATCCGACCCCTTGCCCAAGACAGACCACCGACAGCTTCAAGCGGAAGCTTCGGCGTCCTTGCTGCCGCCAAAGAACCACAGCGCGGCGCCGATGACGATCATCGCACCGCGAATGCCCCAGGCCGTGTCCGCACCCCAGTTCTCGATCCAGCTCAGGACCACGAACTCCATCTCGAAAAAGTGAAGCAGGATCGAGCCCAGTCCGAAGAAGAACAAATAGCCGCCAATCGTTTTCATCACGCCAACTCGTCAAGCAATCAGGGCGCGCTCAGTTTCACGACTTCCCAGATCACGCAAGATCGGCAAGCAATCGTGAGGTCAGGCTCTCAGATCTGCTCCGGTGCCTCACGGCGCACCCATTCCGGGGTCCTGTGGGTCCATTGTTGAAAGGCCCTGAAGAATGAGTTGGGATCTTCAAAGCCAAGCAGGAAGGCGATCTCGCGATGGGGCAAGGCGGTTCTGCGCA
Organism: Lysobacterales bacterium; assembly: GCA_020442775.1. Classification (GTDB taxonomy): domain Bacteria; phylum Pseudomonadota; class Gammaproteobacteria; order Xanthomonadales; family SZUA-5; genus SZUA-5. Next base: position 2,305 of record JAGRJL010000745.1, read on the forward strand.
GATAGTGAAGAGCGAGCTCATGTCGGGTTTCTGCAAGCACCCGCATATAGGATGTGCCGGACTGGTGCAGCCGCCGCTGCAGCGTGCGCCTGCTCAACGCCAGACGATCGGCAACCGCCTCCATGGACGCGCGCCCGCTCGGCAACAGGCTCAAGAGGGCCGAGCGGACCCGTAGCCGCGTACTCTCAGAGCGCTCCAGAAAGGTCAGGCTGCTGCGAAGATGGGGTTCAAATGCGCTCCACAGCCCCTCGCGAGCGGTGACAAAGGGACGGTCCGCATCTGTGGCGCTGAAGCTCAGCTCCACATCCCTGCCCAACTGGGGCATGACGCCGAAGAGCGCTTTGAGGACATCCGGATCTTCCGGCAGATGGGGCAGCCTGACGCGCAGCGGCGTGATCATCTGCTCGGTTCCTGATCGAATCATCGCCACAAAAAACGCCGCTTCTATCGCTGCCAGCCCCCAGGGTGGCGGAGCAATGCTGTCGCTCCAGCGCAGGCGTATGACAAGCCGAGACAGATCGCGTTTGACCGTCAGCGCCATCGGCGCCACCAGCCGCTTGTAGCGAGCAATACGCTCGCTGGCGACTTGCATATTGGGGCTGCACAGCGCCGCAAAACAGACCGGGGAGAAGCTGTCTGACTGGAAA
>JAGRJL010000746.1 GCA_020442775.1 Lysobacterales bacterium
CGGCCATAGGTGGGCTTGAGTCCGGTGACGCCGCAGAAGGCGGCCGGTTGGCGGATCGAGCCGCCGGTGTCGGTCGCAGTCGCGAAGGGCACCACGCGGGCGGCCACCAGGGCCGCAGAGCCGCCTGAGGACCCACCGGCCACGCGCTCGGCATCCCAGGGGTTGCGTACCGGCCCGAAGTGACTGTGTTCGTTGGAAGAGCCCATCCCGAACTCGTCCATGTTGGACTTGCCGATCAGCACTGCGCCCGCGGCACTAAGGCGTTCATGCACCGCCGCCGAGTACGGGGGCACGAAATCGGCCAGCATCTTCGATCCGCAGGTGGTACGAACCCCCTGGGTGCAGAACAGATCCTTGTGCGCGTACGGAATCCCCGCTAACGGACCTGATCCGGAACCAGCGTGGTCGGGCCTCAACTCGCTGATCCAGGCATTGAGCGACTGCCACTGCTGGCTGCGCTGGCGCGCTTCCGCGAGCAGATCGGCAGCACTGCAGCGACCCTCTGCCAGCGCAGCCTGCTGTGCCCTGAGACCGGTCGGCGCGCTCATTCGATCACCTTCGGGACCAGAAACAGTCCGGCACTGGCTGCCGGCGCCAATGCGGTCAGCTCATCGCAGCGATCACCACTCCCGACCTCGTCGACGCGTCGGCGCAGATCGCTGTCATGCGGATGGGCCATTGGCGTGCAGCCGCTGACATCGGCGTCATTGAGCCTGGCAACGAAATTGAGCATCTGCGCCAGATCGGCCTTGAGGGGCTCCCGATCAGCGTCATTGAGCGCCAGACGGGCGAGGAAGCACAGCTTGTCCAGATCTCGGTCTTCGATTGCCATTGCGCCAACCATCGGGCTCCGGCCCGCTTTCAGTGGACCGGCGAAGTTAGCACGTTGTGATCGAATGTTGCAGTGCAGTAGACGCTTTCGCCGCCGTCGATCAAATTCGCATGCGGCACCGATCCGGTCGGCCCGAGCATTCGAGCTCAATCGGGGGCGCGGCGTTGTGGCCTCAGGGTCAGCCTCGGGGGGATTCTGAATTCACTGATCGGCGCTGCTCGGACTCAGCCAGACCCAGACTAAAGGGGCTGAAGTTGGTCCCGCGGTCGTAGTAGTCAACGCCCTCGGCACGCTTGAGGAAGCCGACGATCTTGTAGGTCAGCGGGGTCAACAGAATCTCCCAGAGCACCTTCAGCAGGTAGTTGGAGAGCATCACGCTGAGCAGCAGTTCGGTGGACCAGATCCCGGCAAAGGCGACCGGATAGAAAATCAGTGAATCGACCCCCTCGCCGAAGATGGTGGAGCCAATGGTCCGGGTCCACAGCCAGCGGCCCTCGGTCCACAGCTTCATCTTGGCCAGCACATAGGAGTTGGTGAATTCACCGGCCCAGTAGGCCAGCAGCGAGGCCAGAACGATCCGCGGGGTTTGTCCGAAGATGGTTTCGTAGGCGGCCTGATTCTCCCAGCCGGGCGCCGCCGGTAGCGCGACCACCACGCTGGCCATCAGCGCCGCAAAGCCCATCGCGGCGAATCCAGCCCAGACCACGCGGCGCGCCCGTGCGTAGCCATAGACCTCGGTCAGGATGTCGCCAAACACGTAGGAAAGCGGGAAGAACAGCACCCCGGCGCCAAAGGTGAAACCGGCGATCTGAGCGGGCTTGGCCGGCCCGATCAGGTTGGCGCACAGGTAGACGGTGACGAAGGCCACCATCACCAGATCGAAATAGCGATAGCGATGCGCCGGGGACTGTGCGCTGGCCTGACCGGCTGGTGAATTGCTCATCCGCTGTTTCCGCTCGTTTCCCGCGACGCTAAGACTC
>JAGRJL010000747.1 GCA_020442775.1 Lysobacterales bacterium
GGGGCACTGACCTCGCGGCTGCAGCATCTGCAGCCCGGTGATCAGATACTGCTGTCGCGCAAGCCCACCGGGACTCTGTTGATTGATGATCTGCATCCGGGCCGCTGCCTGTATCTGCTCGCCACCGGCACCGGTTTGGCGCCGTTCCTGTCGATCGTCCAGGATCCGGCGACCTACGAGCGCTTCGAAACGGTGGTGGTCGCCCACGGGGTACGCGAGATCGCCGATCTGGCCTATCGCCGCCTGCTCAGCGAGGACCTGCAGCGACATGAATATCTGGGTCCGATGATCAAGCGCCAGCTGCGCTATTACCCGGCGGTCAGCCGCGAACCGCATCCGCATCAGGGTCGTTTGACCACCCTGTTCGAGCAGGGCCGGATCAATGCCGATCTGGGCTTGCCCGAGATCGACCCCAGCCAGGATAGGGTGATGCTGTGCGGCAGTCCGGGCATGCTCGCAGACTTTCGCGCGCTCCTCGACCAGCGTGGATTTGCGGTCACCCAACGAATCGGCGCGCTCGGCGACTACGTCTACGAACGCGCCTTCGTCGAGAAATAACCCGCTGGGCGGATTCCAGGGCGCGACCGCGCCATCGTAAACAATGGCGCACCGGCGCCTCGGCAGGGCTCGCAAAGGGCCCGTCCTTAGCGTCGCCCATTGCTCGCCCGCGCTGGCGAACACCATCCGCAGTTCGCTCGGCCCTATACTGATGTCGTCACGTCTGGGGGAGCGAGGCGAGTGGGGAGCTTGTCGTCGCCGGGGAATCAATGAAGAAATCGCAGCTGTACATCCTGGCTCTGTTGCTGGCTGCAGTCGGGCTGGGCTGGGCCGGTTACAAGTGGCAGGTGCTCAAGTTTCCGCTCGAGCCGGACGCGGAGGTGCAGGTTTGGACGATTCAGGCGCGCGCCGAGTTCAACGCCACCGGCGGCCCCAATCAGGTCGAGCTGCAGCTGCCGGGTCGGTCGGTCAACGATCTGCCTGGATTTGTGGTGCTCGACGAGCGGCTGATCTCGCGCAGCTACGGCGAGCAGATGACCAAGAGCCGCAGCGGGCGCCAGGTCGAGTGGAGCGTGCGCCGCGCGCGCGGCAAGCAGAGCCTTTACTACGTCGCCACCGTTGTTCGCGACGAGCACGAGTGGGTCGATGACTCGCGCCCAAGACTGGCAGATGAGCCCGAACTGACCGAGGCCGAGCAGGCCGCGCTCGACACCATCTTCGACGAGGTCAAGGCCGAAAGCGCCGATACCGCCAGCTTCGCCCGTGCGCTGGTGCGCAAGCTCATTGTCGATCCGGAGACTGGTGGTGCCCAGCTGCTGATGAACAATCGCGGCGGGCCCAGGGTCCGGGCGGAATTCCTTGCTGCAACTCTGGCGATTCGCAAGATTCCGGCCAAGGTGATCTTCGGGTTGATCCTGACCGAAGCCAACGCCAGTGCGGAGATCCTGCCGTTGCTGCAGGTGCACAACGACCAGCGCTGGGTCACCATCGACCTGCGCAATGCCGAAGAGGGCGTGCCCGAGAACTACTTCCTGTGGAGCCGCAGCAACAAGCCGCTGCTGCAGGTCGACAGTGACGATACGCCCAGCCTCAGCTTCAACGTGCAGTTCAATCTGGCCGACGCCATGGTCATGGCCAAGCGCCGCTCGGAAGTGCGCAATCGCGACCTGGTGAATTACTCATTGCTGGGGCTGCCGCTGGACGCCCAATCCACCTACCGGATTCTGCTGATGGTCCCGATCGGGGCCTTCATCATGCTGCTGCTGCGCAA
>JAGRJL010000748.1 GCA_020442775.1 Lysobacterales bacterium
CGCTCGGCCAGATAGACCGATCCCATCCCGCCGGCGCCGATCAGGCTGACCAGGGTGTAGCGACCCACCTGCGCACCGACCAACGCGTCGGGTCGACCTTCGTTCAACAGCGCGGACAGATCACCCACCGCCTTGCGCGCGGTGTGGTCCTTGACCTCCACATCGGCCGCCAGCAGGTCCAGCAGTTCGGACTTCAGCTCCGCATCATCGCCACAGGCCTGGTCCACGAAGGCCGCCTGCTGGTCAGCAGGTAGCTCGCAGGCCTGGTCGAAGAGCGATTGCAGTTTGGCGAAGTCGGGCATGGTGCCGGTTGGGGCCAGATGGTGCGGCTAGCTCAGCAGTGATCGGAGGAACGCGCAAGGCTTGCGCAAGCCTGGTGCGAGCCAGAGCCCGTTCGATCCCATGTATTGAACCTGAGTGGCGTCCACTGAAATGCTGTGCGAACCGGCAGACTTGCTCGTCTTCGCAGCACAGTCCACGCCACCGCAGTTCCTCAGACCCTCGCAATTCAGCTTTCTCGCGCCCAAGCCTGGGCGTTTACTGCCCGTCCGTCCCCCCGAGTAGCACCATCGGCGAACAAGCTGACAACCCGGTGTCCACTGGCCATCACCCCCTTGCGGCAACCAACGCAGCGCAGCGCTACTCTGACAACCCGCGCTCACAGACGGCAAGCACCATGACTCAATCCGAAGACACCCCCGCCCTGCCCAGCGGCGCACGCGACTTCGATTTCCTGCATGGCGACTGGCGGATCCTCAACCGGCGGCTGACCGAACGCCTCGTCGGTGCCGACACCTGGGATGAGTTCGAAGCCTCGCTGACCGTTCGCCCGATCCTCGGCGGTCTGGGCAACGTCGATGAGTTCAGCGCGGACTGGAAGGGTCGCAAGGTCGATGCCTGCACCCTGCGGGTGTTCAATCCCGAGTCTGGGCAATGGAGCCTGTACTGGGTGGACAACATCAGCGCGGTGCTTCAGCCCCCGGTGGTCGGCAGCTTTTCTGATGGTCTGGGCCTGTTCTACGCCGACGATCATCATGGTGACATCCCGGTGCTGGTCCGCTTTCAGTGGAGCGAGATCACCGGGTCTTCGGCGCGCTGGGATCAGGCCTTCTCCACCGACGACGGAGAGACCTGGGAAACCAACTGGGTAATGGAATTCACCAGGGTCAGTGACCCTGGTTAAGCGGATGGGTCCATCCCCAGAACCCCAAACAGCAACCAGATACCCATACCCCACAGCCCGAACGCATAAACGATCTGGAAGCGCACCACCGTGGGCAAAACCCGCTGGGCAAAGCGCTGATGCCAGCGCCAGGGAAAGACCAGCAGGCCGAGGGTAGTCACGATGACTACCCAGGCCAGCCACTCGAACAGCCAGCCCTGGGCCATCTGCGGCGCACGCAGCAACAACGCCGTCCCAAACAGCAGGCGCAGACCCTGCTCCAGAAAATGGGCGCGGGCGGAACTCGCGAAGGCAAGCAGAAAGCGCGCGGAAAGCTTCGGTCGAAGGATGATCAGTAGACCCAGCCCGATCATGAATGCGGCAAAGGCGATCACCACGGCGGCGGCAAGGTGGCTGATCACCGCGGACTCCCGTCAACGGGTACAGGAAAGGTCATCGCGCGGCGGTTCCCGACGAATTGGCGTAGAGGTCGATCACCTCGCTGATCGCCGCCTGACAGACCCGGCAATGGGCGTCAGCGCGAGTGAACATCAGGCAGTTCAGCTGCGGCCGGTAGTAGCCGCTGGATTCGTAGTTGGCGCCCTCGAAGGCACCGACCTGATCGCGATAAGGCACCGGCGAGAACAGCTGGTTTACGTGCGCCTGTTCGTCCACGAATAGCTGATTCATCTCCCGCTCGGGCCGATGCTGCGCGCGCAATTCGGCCCGCCTGGCCTGATTGACGCGCTGGAATGCCTCGTACTCGGCCTTGGGCCAAACGGTCGGCAACGGCGTTCCCGGATCGACCAGTGAAGCCCACTTCAACTTTGCCGGATCATGCAGCGCGGTGACGTTGGGCTCCCACGGCTCGCGCCGCTCAGTCGCTGCCGCATAGGCCACGCTGGAGGTGTAGTACTCGTCCGCCAGGGCCGCGAAATGGTGACCGAATTCGTGAATAAACAGATAATTGGCCCAGTCGCTCCTGGCCGCGGCAGTGGCGTAGAGCCCGTAGATCCCGCCGCCCCCGTAGGTCTCGCTGTTGACCAGAATTTCGACAAACTCGTAGGGCGCGTACTGCGCGACCTCGCGAAATCCGGCGTTGTCGAAGCTCAGCACATAGCGCTCGCTGCCGAAGGCGTCGTATTGGGTGCCGACCGGACTCCAGCGATACTGACCGCCGGAAGGGCGCGATACGCCCGATTGCGGGGTAGCCACCATCAGCGCCCAGACGTTGAAATCGTCGGCGCGCTCGCGATAGGGCGAAACCTCAAATAGCGCATCGCTCATCCGCCTGGCATCGGCGATGAACTGCTCACGTTCGGCCTCGGTGTAGCCGTCTCCCAGCATCAGCAGGTCCACCTTGTCAGCGGAAGGGCCGTTGTTTCGGATCGCGACCGGCTGGGCATCGATTGGCCGATGGCGGCGCAGCACGTCCATCGCCTGCGGATCAACGTCGACCGTCCACACCATCGAGAAGGCGTTGCGGTCGTCGCGTGCGTAGACCCGCACCCGCACCGGCTCAGTCGGCATCGGAAAACGCAGCGATTCGCCGAAGGCGCGATTGCCCTTGTGCGCCTCTTCGGTGGTGCGCCACTCACCAAAGATGCTGCTGAAACCGCGCGAGTAGAGCACTTCGCCGCGGCCGGGCCGGACCACGTCAAAGAAATAGTGGCCGCGCGCAAGGGTATCGATAGGCTTGTCCGGATTGCCCGGCCAGGGTAGCGGTTCGATCACCACCCGCTGCAGGCTGTACATCTCATTGAGGGCGTTGCCCGAATGCACGTAGTCCACGCGCAAGGTGGGCGGTGGTTCAGCAACCGCTGCTGTCGGAAGCAGCAACAGAAAGCACAGACGCAAGAGCAGATTCGACATGGATCGCACGCTCGCTGGACCGGGACCAGCCTAGTCTGCTGCATCTACAGGTATCGCTCAAACCGGCAGAAAACGGGCGGTTGACTGCAGCGGATCGGAGACCACCTGGGGATGCTCCCTGACCGGGAATCAGGGCAAGAGCGTGCGGGCGGGACGCCCGCGGTCCTTGCCGCAGCGACCTGCTGAGCTGGAACGACAATCGCCGCTGCGCGCCCNNGGACCGCGGGCATCTTGCCCGCAGCTTCATCACAGGCGTCGCTCAGTCGGGCAGAGACCTGACCGCTGACGGCAGCGGATCGAAAGTGACCTGGCCATGCTCTCTGACCGGGAATCAGGGC
>JAGRJL010000749.1 GCA_020442775.1 Lysobacterales bacterium
GGCCCTGGGCCCTGGGCCCCAAAAAGCCAAAAAACCCCCCATTTCCCCAAACAACCCCACTTTCCCTTCATTTCACCCCATTCCAGCCCCGATTCACCGCGCCCGGCCCAGATCCTGCGATTGCCGAACTTTCGGCACGCGCGGCGCGACCATGACGCGGCTGTAATGCTCCTCAAGCATAGGAGCAGTCAGGACCCCCAGCATGTCGATCACCGAATCGTCCGTGAAGAATCCGGCCGCGGTTGCGGTCGCCGTGGGGGTGATCCTGCTGCTGGGACTGGTCAGTCTGAATCGGCTGCCGATCCAGCTGTTCCCGGACATCGAGCGCCCGCAGATGTCGATCAACACCGGCTGGCGCGCCTCTTCTCCGCACGAGGTGGAGAGCGAGATCTTGAAACCCCAGGAGGAAGTGCTGCAGGGTTTGGCCGGATTGGAGTCGCTGGACGGCAGCGCCAATCCGGGCTTTTCTTCGATCAACCTGCAGTTCGCCCTCGGTACCGACATGCAGCAGATGCTGATCGAAGTGATCAGCCGACTGCAGCGGGTGCCGCCGCTGCCGGCCGACGCCACCCCGCCGGTGGTCAGCCTCGGCGGCGGCTTCGGCGGCGGCAACGCCAATCAGTCGCTGACCTGGTTTTTTGTGCAGAAGCTGCCGGATACGCCGGGTGAGATCGAGGACTATATCCAGGTGGTGGAAGAGCTGGTCAAGCCCGCTTTTGAAGCAGTCCCGGGCGTGGCCAGCGTCACCGTCAACGCCGGCTCCGGCCAGGGCAATCTGGACGAGCTGCAGATTCTGATCGATCCGGACAAGGCCGCCGCACTGGGGGTGCCGGTCACCGACCTGGTCAACCGGGTGGGGCGCGCCAACGACGTGTCCGGTGGCTCGCTGGAATTCGGTCGGCGCCAGTATGCGCTGCGCTTTGTCGGTCGCTACGCGCCGGAGGAACTGGGCGAGACCGTGATCCACTGGCGCAACGGCAGCCCGGTGCGCCTGCGTGACGTCGCCAGCGTGGCAGTGCAGCGCGCCGAGCGCAACAACTTCGCCTACCAGAACAACAATCCGGCGATGGGCATCCGTATCGACCGGCAGAGCGGCGCCAACGTGCTGGCGACCCTGACCGAGGTCAAGAAAGTTGCCGCCGAGCTGACCGAAGGCCCGCTGGCGCGGATGGGGCTGGGCATGGCGCAGTCCTTCGATGCCTCGGTGTTCATTTTGCGCGCGGTCAATCTGCTGACCTC
>JAGRJL010000750.1 GCA_020442775.1 Lysobacterales bacterium
AATCAGCCCGCGTTTGCTGAATCGACTCATCGTCGGGCGACTCCCAACGGTGGCCGGTTGATTTCCAGGCTCTGCCGCACCTCACCCTGAGAAGGAATCGCCACGGCCTGGGTCCGCGCACTTCCCCGTGGGTGCCAGAAGACCAGTTCGCCAAGGCCCGACGGCAGATTGCGCAGCTCAAAATGCCCACTGGCGTCCGGGCGGGTGAAATAGGGCGTATCCAGAACCAGCACGTTCGCCGCCATCACGTGATGGACATTGCAGCTGACCAGCACCAGACCGGGACGATTGAAGACCTGTTCCCGGGTCTCACCCTCCCCGTAGAAGCCAAAATCGAACTCCTGTCCGGGGGAGTTGGAATAGACGTTGTGGAGAATCGGGTCGCTGTTGGGGAAGGCCACCGTGCTGCCCTGCTGCACCACCAGAAGCGCTGGATCAAAGGCCTTGTTGCGGGTGTACATGGTGTGCCGGCCCGGCTTCGGGGCGGCCGCCGAGGTGCTTGGTCTGAAGTAGATCACCGAATCGCTGACTTCGCCGGGACGCAGCTTCTGTCGGCCCTTGGCAACCAGCTCCACGCTGCCGCTGATCAGATGGCCAGCGCTGGCTGCTGGCGGCTTGGGGGGCACCGCGGAATTGACCGCGACAGGCGCTGGGCTCGCTGATGTCGGTTTCGGAGCGGTCGATGGCTGCGAATGGGCCGATGACGGCGGATTCGACGGCGGCGGCGTGGCTGGTCGCGCCGCGGTAGATGCTGCCGCGGGCGCGGTCTGCGGCGCTGCCGCTGTTGCCGAGGGTGCCGGCGGAGTCGGAGCGACCAGCGGAGCCGCGGTGGCAGGCTGGACTGGCTTGATCGGCTGAGCGATCGGCGCCGCGGATTCGGGTGAAGCGGATGCGGCGGACGCCGGAGTCTTCTCGCTCGCCGTCACCGACTGCGATGTCTGCTCTGCAACCGTCGCTTGCGGGGCAGGCGGCTGTTCGGGCTTGGGCGCGGTCGGCTGGACCATCGGGTCCTTCCCGGGTGCACGGGTCGTCTCAGGTACCCGGCCGGTGCTACAGGCGCCCAGCAACAAGGCCATGCCCAGGGCCAAGCTGGCCATGTACTGGGTAGGACGATTCTCAATCATTGCTTCCCCACGATCTGATCATGCTGTTCTGCGGTCGCTGCGAACCCCCTCGCATACGATCCCTTCTTGTTTACGACGCCACAGTCGCGATGGATGCGCGGAACCGGGGCCGCCCAAACTTGCGCGCCGACCGGCATGCCCCGACTCCGAGCGGCGGGACCGGGTTGTACTTGCCGGAAAACACGGACTGCACTGCTGCGCTGATGTTGCATTTACCTTTGTGCATAGGACGCGAAAGCGCAGCCGCGACACTTGAGTTGCGGCCGCCATTGCAGGCATGGTTTCCACCCCGTCGCCATGGAATGAGGAATGCGACCTCCGCTACTGCTGCTTTTGCTGCTTGCGCTGACCGGTACCGCCGGTAACGCCGCCCGACCAATCACCCACGCCGATCTGTGGCTGATGCCGCGACTGGGTCCGACCGTGCTTAGCGACTCCGGTGAGCATGCGGTCAGTCTGATCGTGGAACCGGCCTATGATCCTGCCGAAGAGCGCGCGGACTTGTGGTGGATAGACCCGGCCGGCAAGCGCCATTCAAGGCGGCTGACCCAGCACCCCGGCGCCGAAGCGCAGCCCGATCTGAGCGCTGACGGACAGACCCTGGTATTCGTTGCCCAGCGTCAGGACGATACTGCGCCGCAGATCTACCTGCTGGACCTGGGCGAGGGTGGTGAGGCCCGACGGCTGACCAGTTTGGCCACCGGCGCGCGGAAGCCGCGGCTCTCTCCCGACGGCAGCCGGGTGCTGTTTGAAAGCGATGTCTATCCGGGCACCCGGGACGACGCCGATAACCGCCGGGTCGCCGGCGAGATCCAGGCTCGCAAGTACAAGGTGCGGGCCTATGATGGCTTCCCGATCCGCGACTGGAATCACTGGCAGGATCAGCGACAAACCCATCTGATGCTGGTGCAGATCGACAGCGGTGAGGTGCGCGATCTGTTCTCCGGCAGTGCGCTGGTTGCACAACCCGGCTTTGCCGGGCGCAGCGAGCTGGGTACCCAGACCCTGGACGCAAACTGGTCGCCGGATGGCAGCAGGGTGGTCTTTGTCGCCAGCAGCAACGCCCATCTGGCGGCGCTGGGTTACACCGATCAGGATCTGTACCAGCTGCAGCTGAGCAATCTGGTGATCTCGCGCCTGAATCCGGCAGGCGGCGCAGCCGAGA
>JAGRJL010000751.1 GCA_020442775.1 Lysobacterales bacterium
GGATCGCGCAGATAGGCCAGATAGATCCCGCCCTCCGCACTATGGTCGCGAATCCCCGGCGGCTCCTCGCAGCTGGTGCCGCCGTTGGCCAGGCCCGCGGCATGCCAGGCGTTGCCCTGCTCCACACTGCTGACGTCGAAGCCGACGGTGAAACCGTTGCCCGGCTGCGCGTCGCCCTCATCGAGCGGCCGGCCCACCACCAGAAAGCGCCCGTCCTTGGCCCAGAACCAGCGGTCGCGTTCGCTGTCTTTCCAGCTGTGCGCGCCGCCCAGGGCCGCAAACAGCGCGTCGTAGAACTGCTTGGATCGGGCTACATCGTTACTGCCCAGGTGTACATGAGTGAACATGTTCGGCTCCCTGAGGTCGGCCAGCGACGGCGAAGGGGATGAGCTTGATCAGCCGCCGGAGCGACTGTCAGCGTGGCACCAAGATTGCGCCAGATTGGCGCCTTTATCACGGATCGGTCAGGGATCGGCGCAGCAGCGAAAGCCGGTGCCGTAGTCCGCATAGTCGGTCGTGTGCGCAGTGGTCAGGTACAGGCAGCCGTTGCCGTTGACCATGGTGTCCAGATAGGAGCCGCCGCGATAGGTGCCGCTGGGGTCGGCGGTCCATTCGTGCAGATTGCCCATCAGATCGAAGGCGCCATCGGCGCTGACGCAAGCATCGTTGCTGCCGGCGCGGTCCACCGTATCGAACTGCTGATTGATGCACGGATGCTGCAGCTGTTCCGGAGTCCACGGTGGCGGACCGATGTACTCCAGCACCGGATGATTGGCGCGAAAGTCATTGCAGACGCCAGGCAGGCGGGTATTGCCGTAGGGATAGGTCAGCCCGGCCGGCCCCTGACAGGCGCGCAGCCACTCCTGATCGGTGCACAAACGCTTGCCGGCCCGCTGGCAGGCCGCGGCCGCCTGATCACCGCTGATCGCACCCTGCGGCACCGCCGCGCGCGCCGACACTGCGACCACCATGGTGCTGCCGGGGTTGCGGTAGGGCGACCAGGGCACCGGATCGCCAGGATTGGTGATGTCCAGCAAAGCCGCCTCAAAACGATCAATGCAGAAGCCGGCGATCAGAACCATCCCCGACGGGCAGCCGCCTGCGCCGGGATCTTCACTCAGCCCGACGTTGGGCTGCGGGTCATCGGTAGCGACACAGCTGAAATCCTCGAAATCGCTGTCGTAGACCGGATCGACGCTGGCCGGCAGCCGAGTGGAAAATCCGGCGCTCGCGGCGATCCCGGGAAGCTGCAAGCAAGCCAGGGCCAGCCAGGCGACGCGGCACCAGGCTGAAGGCTGGACCCAGACGCTGCTCGATCGGCGCTTGCTCATCGGACACTCCGGCTGATCTTTCCGTCGCCGGCATTGGATCATCGACCTCGTCCGCGGTGCAATCCGCCATCTGCAGCCGATGGTGGTGATCGTGTAGCGGCAGCGAGCGGGAGCCGGGCTGCGGCGACCTGACCGATGACCCAGCGACCGTCGCTGGCGGCGCTCCGGCCGAGCGCTT
>JAGRJL010000752.1 GCA_020442775.1 Lysobacterales bacterium
AGCGACGCGCAGCGGGTACAGCTGATGACCATCCATGTCAGCAAGGGTCTGCAGTTCCCCGTGGTTTTTGTGCCGATGGCGTGGCGTTATCGAACGCCGGGCTGGTCGGATCTTGGCAGCAAGATGGCCCGGTACCACGATGCCAATGGGCAAAGTCGACTGGATCTGGGCACCTCCGAGTTCGATCAGCGCAAGGCGATTGAGCATCGGGAGCAGCTGCAGGAACGCATGCGTCTGCTCTACGTGGCGCTGACCAGAGCCGAGCTCGCGACTTATGTCTACGCCTTCGATGATCTGACGCCTAGCGCCGATCTCGAACCGTCCCAGCGCAGCGCACTCGATGCCCTGTTGGCGGCGGCGTTGGCCCACAGCCCAGAGTCGGACAAAGGTGATGCATGGGATGCGCTGCAGTCGGCGATTCCGACCTTGGCGGTGAACCGCAAGACCTACCCCGAAACCAGTATGCGCTCCGCAGCGGGCGCTGACCATGTCCGCACGGCGCGCGCACCGATGCCCCGCCAGCGGCCCTACTTTGGCCTGTACAGCTTCACCTCGCTGCTTCGAAACATCCCGGCTTCTTTGGAACCGCCATTCGCGGCGGAGGATGAAGGTCAGGAGGGCGTCGAGACGGATGACCTGGATACCGGGGCCGCAGCCGAGGACGCCGCGCATCCGGACCTGCTGGCGCTGCGGGACGTCAAGGGGCCGCGGTTTGGCAATGCCGTACACGGCCTGCTGGAAACGGCGGCTTCCTATCCTGACTTTGCACCGCAACGAGATGGAATCGAACAGGCGCTAGCCGCTGAAGGCATTCGCCTCGGCAACGCGCAGGCGCGGTCGACGCTGACCAGAGTAGCGGATCTGCTGGAGCGTACCGTTGGCACCGAGCTGACCCCCGGACTGCGACAGGCGGGACTGGAACTGCATCGACGCCGTGCGGAGTTCGAATTTGCGTTCGCGGTTCGCGGCTCGCGCTGGGATCGCGTGCAGGCGCTGCTCGAGCAACACGACCTTGGTCACTGGTGGCCAGGCACAGACGGCCCGGTCGTGCTCAACGGCTTGATGAAGGGATTTGTTGATCTGGTCTTCGAATGGGATGGCCGCTTTCACGTGCTCGACTACAAGACCAACTATCTGGGTTTGCAGCTCGAAGACTATGCCGGACCAAAGCTCGACCAGGCGATGCTCGATCATCACTACGGGCTGCAGGCGCTGGTCTACACGGTCGCCGTCCATCGCTATCTGGGACGCCGATTGGACGACTATCAGCCAGAACTGCATCTGGGTGAGGCTTGGTACTTGTTCGTCCGCGCGGTCGGTCTGAGCGACGGCCTGGGCGTGTGGCGGCATCGATTCCCAACCGCCCTGATTGTCGCCGTCGACG
>JAGRJL010000753.1 GCA_020442775.1 Lysobacterales bacterium
TCTTGAATCTGTTCGGCCTGCTGCTCTGCCGAGAGTGATTCATTGGCCAGAATCTGCTGACGTTCGCTGCGAAAGCCCTCGACCCGGGCCTGCCATAGCGCCCGTTCCTGATCCAGTGCGGCCAGCCGCTGCGCTGCGTCCTCACCCCAGATGGCCGCGCGTTCCTGGTGTCGCTGTTCGGCGCTCGCGCCAATGGCATCCAATTGTGCAGTCTGCTCGCTGGCCAACATCGGGTCCCGGCTGGCCTGACGCGTCTGACGCTGCTCTGGCGTGAGCATCTGATCGGCAGATCTCAGCGCGGCATCACGCTGGGTAGGAGTCAGGGTAGGGTCGCTCAGTGCGCTTTGGCGGGCGAGCGTCGCTTCGATGTAGCGCTCTTCGTCGGCAAACAGGGTCTGCGCATCGGCACCGAACCATTGCCTGCGCAGCGCAGACAGCTGCGCCAGTCGCTGCCCGGTGTCGGTCGCCGGCGCGAGCGCATCCGCAGCCTGCAGGTACTCGGTCCAGCGATCGAAGAAGGCGATTACCTGAGCGGCCTGGCCCGGGTCGAGGTTGATCAGGTTGTCCAGCAGCAGGGTACGGATCCGCGCCAGCGGCATCTCCCCAAGCAGGGTGAGCCACCAGTCCAGATGATGGCGAAGGTCGGCGTTGACGATCAGTTGACCATCTTCGCCGAAGCTCAGACCTCCGTCCGGAGCGGTGCCGCGTAGTGAGGTCTGGTCCAGTGCGGCACGTACATCGGGGATCAGACCTTGGTCCAGAGCGACCGGCTTCCAATCCACAGTCGGGGTACGTTCCGGCTGGGACTCATCGCGGTGGCTTGAACGGAGGGGTGAGCCAGCGGGCAGGGGGGGCGCGGCAATTTCTGCAGGGGTGTCGACGCCTTGGGCATCTGTGGATGAAGTGATGCTCAGCCAGCGGTAGCCGACGACCGCCAGCGCGAAGCTGGCGGCCGCGATCGCCATCAGGCGTCGGTTAGACAAGGTCTACAGGCCGGCGTACTTGAGCCGGTTGGCCTGGCTGCGATAGACCGAGCCGGGCGAGGGGGTGAACCAGCGGCGCAGGCCGAGGATCTGGTTGACCTCGTCAAGGTGGTTCCACGGGTAATTGTCCCGCAGCACCACGCCCAGGTGCGAGCTGCACTGACCGACCAGCCCGTCATTCTGCTCGAAGCCAAAGAACAGGCTGGAGGCACCAAGGAAGCCGTCGGATACGTCGAGGATGTTGGTCAGTACCGCGGTGCCGCCGATCGAGTAGTAGCGAATACCGTTAACCACCGAGGCGCCCGACCCGCAGGAACTGGTCGGAATGCCCTGCGGGTGGGCCGCATTGAACGCGGCCGAGCCGCTGCTGGACAGTGAGATCAGCGCGCCGATCGCGTTCTGTGGATCGTCGTCGCCGCTCAGGAACTCGATGAAGGCGCTCAGCGCATCGACCAGGCCGGCGACCAGCGAGGCCTGCACCGATCCGGGAGGCGCGACCGTGGCCAAACCATCGGCCACATCGCTGCCCTTGTGCGGGCTGCCGACAGAGGTGATCGAGGCGACCAGGTCCGGCCGCACCGAGGCGACGTAGCGAATGGTTGGGCCGCCGTGACTGTGGCCGATCAGGTTGAAACGAGTGTGCCCATAGATCGCGCGCAGCGCGTCCAGATCATCGATCAGCTGTTCTCCGCGAACCTCGGTGAAGTTCGAGGAGGAGACGTTGGCGACGTAAACCGTGGCACCGCCGGAGCGCAAGTCTTGCGGGATGCCATAGAAGTAGTCGTAAACGCCCAGCAGGGAATCAAAGCCCAGCAGCCCATGGACCAGGACGATCGGATAGCGAGTCTTGGTATAGGTGCTCGCGGCCTGCGCCGTCGGTGCCAGGAAAATCGCTGCCAGCAGCAGCGCTACCCAAGTCGCTCGGATCTTCGCCATGAAACCCTCCTTTCGTCAGCTGGTT
>JAGRJL010000754.1 GCA_020442775.1 Lysobacterales bacterium
CAGGTCTCCATGCCCGCCGAGCCCGGTGCGGAAACCGGTACGGTCAACGGGTTTGCCGTGCGAAATGCATACCGCAGCATGTCCTTCAACTGATCCATCATCGCTACGAATGCGGGATCGAGATGCCCGATCGTTGGCCGCGCAAGGGCCGCCAGAATCCTCGGTGATACGTCGCTGGGCCCCGGCCCCATGAGCAGTCGCTCAGGTGGATGGAAAGAACTCGACATCGCTACACTCCTTCAACTGAATTGCCTGCGGGGGCGCTCTGGCCCGCACAAAACCCCCAGTTTAGCGTCACACTCGACCGCATGGTCGCCACCAGTGCCGCTGAT
Source organism: Lysobacterales bacterium (assembly GCA_020442775.1). Taxonomy (GTDB): domain Bacteria; phylum Pseudomonadota; class Gammaproteobacteria; order Xanthomonadales; family SZUA-5; genus SZUA-5. The sequence continues at coordinate 333 of JAGRJL010000754.1, forward strand.
CGCATGCCGGAGCTGGCGCTGCGGCGTGATTAGGCACGGCCCGGGTGTACCGGCCAGAGGATCTCTCACAGATGGACTACGCTTGCCCACCCACTTGAGGTTCAAATCGCACAGATGCTCAAACTCCAGCTATTTCGACCGATCCTCCTTGGGCTCATGACGCTGGCTGCAGGCTGCGCCGGAACCCAAACGGCGGACTCCGTTCAATCCCTGCAGGTAGACCGGCTGCGGCAGCAGTTCGAACTCCCACTCGGCGTCCAAAGCCTGCATGTGCGCAATCCATACGGCGAACTCAATATCCGCTCGATGCCGGCGGGTGCTGTCGGCCTGGTGGCTGCGGAACAGCACTACGGCGAGAACGGCCCGATCCCCCAGTTCGATTTCAGCGTCAGCGGCGAGCAGGCCTCGCTCGAAGTCCGTTATCCGGACGGCGCGGAATCTCATCCGGAGTTCGATGGCAACCCTGGGCGAGTAGACATCGCGCTATTTGTCCCTGACCTGGCCAATTTGAACCTGGAAACCGTGAACGATCGGATTCAGGTCAAACGCTACGCGGGCTCGGTCACCGCCAGATCGACGAGCGGAAACCTGATCGTTTCAGCGGCCGGCGCTCTGGATTTGCGCACCGCCAGTGGAAATATCCTGGCGATGCAAATCCACCCTGACTGGAAGGGTCAGTCCCGCCTGCAAAGCGACGAGGGCCTGGTCAATCTTCTGATCCCCGAGTTTGCCAACGCTCGTCTTGAGAGTTGGGCACAGCGCAGCCTCAACTTGGACCTCGGAGAGCGCTTTTCGATCAGCGAGCAACACAAGCTTCGAGTTTACGGTCAACTGGGTGAGGCCACTGGGAAGCAGCCGACCATCTCGGTGTCTGGGGGGGATGTGCACATCCGAAAGCTGGTGCTGCTCAAGGACTGACCGCGAGCGAGCCATTGGCGCAGCCATACGAGAAGGCAAAACCCGTTACTATTGCCCGAATCAGTAATTCATGATCAATGGGGAGTCACCGTGAAGAGAATCTGTGCCCTGGCCATCGCATTGGGACCGATGAGCCTGTTTCTGAACCCGGCTGATGCGGCAACCAATCCCAAAGTCGTACCGCTCGAATCGAAAAGTGTCGGTCCCAGCTATGTCAGCGACGCGGTGACCCCAACCTTCAAGCATGTCGATGTTCGCACCCTGGCGCCGCTACCGGACTGGCAGCCGGGCGACCCCATTCGCGAGATTCCCCGGCAATTCAGCGATCCGCAGGTGATCAATCCAAACCCGCTCAATCCGCAGGTTGACCAGTTTGATCGCGGCGCGCAGCGCCAGCAGGCTTTCGATTCGGAGCAGCGCGCGATCAACGGGGACGCCTTCAATACGCCGATTCTGAACTTTCCCAGCGTCGGCAACACCGGCGTGTCGCCCTCCGATGTCAACGGCGACGTAGGCAAGAACCACTTCGTGAATTCAGTCAACGGCAGCAGCGGCGCGCGTATTGCCATCTACGACAAGGTAACCGGAGTGCAGGTGGGGCCGACCTTCAGTCTGGAAACGCTCGGCAGCGGCGGCGCATGCGCCAGCGGGCTGGGTGATGCGGTGATTCTGTATGACGAGGTGGTGGAGCGCTGGGTGCTGACCGAGTTCGTCAGCGGGGGTAACGACCTTTGCTTTTACATCAGCGCCGGGTCCGATCCCAGCAACACCACCTGGATGCGCTACAACTTCGTGATGCCCTCGTTCCCCGACTATCCCAAGTACGGGGTCTGGGGAGATGCCTATTACGCCGGCGCCAATGAGAATTCCGGCGGCGGGCGCGGCGTCTACGCCTTTGATCGCACCGCGATGCTGGCGGGCGCACCGGCCACTTTTCAACGCTTCACGGTACCGAACCTGGCCGGATTCGGATTTCAGGTGACGGTCCCTGCCGATCACGACGGACCAACCATGCCGGTCCCGCCAGGCACGCCGGGCATCTTCATGCGACATCGCGATGATGAGGCGCACAACGCCGGATCGAATAATCCGAACGTCGACTTTCTGGAAGTGTTTGAGCTTACCGTCGACTTCGCCACGCCAGGCAACAGCACATTTGTCGGACCCCAGAGCATCGAAGTGGAGTCCTTCGACTCCGACCTGTTCGGCCTGAGCGCTTTCCAGGCCTTTCCGCAGCCCAACGGGACCCGACTGGACCCCCTGCGCGAGCCGGTGATGAATCGCCTGGTTTATCGCAATTTCGGCAGCTACGAGGTGCTGCTCGGTAACTTGGTGACTGACGTTGACGGCAACGACACCGGCGGCGTTCGCTGGTTCGAACTGCGCCGCAGCGGCGGACGTGGCGCCCCCTGGACCCTGTTCCAGGAAGGTACCTATGCACCGGCCGATGCGGGTGGCCCGGCAGACCGCTGGATGGCCGGCATTGCGATGGACGAGAGCGGCAACATCGCGCTGGGTTACAGCATCGTGCGCCAGAGCCCGGCGATCTCCGCCGGCATGCGTTACGTCGGCCGCCAGGATGGTGACACTCCTGGAGTGATGACCACCACCGAAAACAGCATCATTGAGGGCACCGGATCTCAAGGTGGTTCGACCCGCTGGGGTGACTATCACTCGATGAGCATCGATCCGGAGGACGGCTGCACCTTCTGGTTCAGTGCAAACGTCATCACCGGCGGCAGCTGGAACACCCAGTTGGCCGCGTTCCGCTTCGACGCCTGTGGCGATCCGACCTTTACCCTGTCGGCCACCAATCGCGAGCAATCGATCTGTGCGACGCCAACCGGTGCGGATCTGAACACCATTGATCTGACGGTCACCAGCCGTAATGGGTTCACCGATCCAGTGGACCTGGACTTCGGCGCAGCTGGCTTGCCAGTCGGCGTTTCCGGCGGCTTCACGCCCACCCAGGTCAACCCCACCGGGATGGCGCAGGCAGATATCACTGTCGACAACACCGCCACCCCGGGCATGAACACGATCACCCTTCGCGGCACCTCCGGCGCGACCGAGCGTGAGCTTCAGGCCAACGTGCTGGTGACCACGCTGCCTGCAGCGGTGACCACACTCAGCGCACCGATCGATATGGCCACCGACGTGGTTCTGGCGCCGACCTTCACCTGGGCACCGGTTGCGCAGGCTGAAACCTATACGCTGGAAGTTGCGACCGACAACGCGTTTGCCAATATCGTGGCCACCGCCGAAGTCACCGGCACCAGTGCGACGCTGAGTACCAACTTGAACTCGCTGACCACCTATTTCTGGCGCGTCACCGCAAACAACCTGTGTGGCAGTGACGGCAGCTCTGCGGTGTTCAGTTTCACCACTGCTGCAGTCAGCTGCGCGGTGTACACCAGCACCGATGTGCCGCTGCGAATTCCGCCCACCGGGACTGCTGGCGTTACCAATTCCACGCTCAATATCGCGGCAGCCTTCGGTGGACCGATCGTCGACCTGGATGTGGTCGATATGTCCGGAACCCACACCTTCATGGGCGATATCGACTTCCGACTGATCAGCCCCGCCAATACCACCGTGCTGTTCATGGGTCAGGCCTGCGGTACGCAGGAGAACTTCGACATCAATTTCGATGATGATGCGGCGCCCGGTGCCTGGCCATGTCCGCCGACTGACGGCGGCACCTACCAGCCCACCAATCCGCTGGCTCAGTTCAACGCAGAAGACAGCACCGGGACCTGGACGCTGCGGGTGACCGACAATGCCAACGGTGACAGCGGTGAGCTACAGACCTGGGGACTGCAGATCTGCATCGCCGGACTGGGCGAAGGGATCCTGATCGACGGATTCGAAGGACCGACACCGCCGCCCGCCCCTGAGAACTAGGCGCCAACGCCGGGCGGGCAACATTCGGCCCGGCTTTTTCAGGCTCTCAGAACGCAGCCCGCCCTGACCGGCGGGCTTTTTCTTGCGTCCTTTTGGCGAACTTGCGCACTGCGCGCCACAAAGTGACGCAAAAGGGCACTTTGCCTATTGACCTTCCATACGCATGCGTATAGTTTTATCCATACGCGGCCGTATTGTGCAGCCGTTCATCGAACCAGCTGACGAAAGGAGGGTTTC
>JAGRJL010000755.1 GCA_020442775.1 Lysobacterales bacterium
TGAGTACGGGCCCGGGCGGACGCTTCGCCTGCCCAGTGCCCGCTTGAGGACCGCGGGCGTCCAGCCTGCATGCTCAGATGGGTCAATAGCCGTGCGAGATGGTGCCCCTTTGAGGCGTCGAGCGCAGCGCGATGCGACCCGATGGCGCTTGATTCACTCTTGATTGGCAACTGCATGACTTTCAGCCCATGCGTGATTGGGTGATGTAGTTGACTATGGCACCACATCACACCGCTGGAGCAAAGCATGAGGACTCACCTGCGTTCAATTTCTGTCGCCCTGGCGATCGCGGGGGCGCCGGCCGTCTACGCGCATAGCGATCACTGCAACGTGGACAGCGACTACGATTTCAAGATCACTGATGATGCGCTGGTGTTCGAGCGTGATTCGGGTAATCCGGAACGGGTCGAGTTCCGCCACGGTGAACTGATCATCGATGGCCAGCGTCAGAACCTCAGCACCGCTGATCGCGATCGAGTGGCCCGCTTCGAGCGAGATGCGCGGGAAATCGTGCCCGAGGCCAAGGCCATTGCGCTGGATGCGGTCGATCTTGCCGCGGTCGCGCTGGAGCAGGTCGCCACCGCATTCGCCAGCGGCGATGATCGCGACCGGATCATTGCGCGCGGCAACGATCTGCGTGTCCGCCTGCGCGATCGGATCGAATCGGCCAACTCCAGCGACAGCTTCGATGAGGAAGAATTCGAAGAGGCCATCGAGGAGATCGTCGAGACCGCGGTACCCGAGTTGGTGGGCGGCGTGGCGGCGATGGCGATGAAGGCCGCCTTCAGCGGTGACGAAGACATGGTCACCCAGATCGAGGCCAGGGCCGAAGAACTGGAGCGCACAATCGAACGGGAAGTGGAAGCGCGTGCTGACTTGATCGAAACCCGCGCCGACGCGCTCTGCGAGCGCGTTCGTCAGCTGGACCAGATCGAGTCGCAGTTTGAGTTTGCAATGGCCGACGGCCGTTCGCTGGATCTGCTCGACACCGATTGATCCATCAGTTTGAACAGTTGACTGGGAGCGCAGCCGGCGAGGGCCCAAGGATGGGTTTTCGCCGGCTTTGTTTTTCCGAGCAGGGCTAGCGCAGCCAGCCCCGCCGCCCTGCGTGTATCGCCAGCCAGAGCAGGAACACGGCGACAATCACGATCATGATCGGCATCACCATGCCGCCAGGCCCGTAGACCTCGAAAGTCTTGCTCAAGAAAAACGAGTAGGTCATCTGGGCGGCAACGCCGAGCAGCGAAACAGCCAGCAGCGGCACCGCGAAGCGACTGCGAATGGCCAGCGCCAGACACCCGAGGGCACCGCCGATCACCGCTGCGCCGAAGGCCGCCAGTGCCCAGGTCGGAAGCGCCCGGTACAGTTCCTGCTCCGGTTCTGACAGTGCGGCCAACGCTTCCGGGCTCATCGTCACCTGCATGATGAAGGCCATTACCCCCAGCAGGTTCCAGATCAGGGCAACGATCGCCAGGGCGGCGAACCAGCCCGGACGTGGAGCGGCTTGCGCATCATTCATCTTGTTCCTCCCCATGGTTGTAGCGGTGCTTTGAAACCCCTTGATTGAGACAGTCGGCAACGACCGATACAACTCGTTCCGCAGTCTTCAGTCGATCATTGGCCTCAGCTTGAACCCCAATTATGCGGCCATTCCGGCAACCGCTGCTTGACCACCTTGTTCGACCAATGAATGCCTCGCAGTCGAGTCACTCGCACGACGAAGTGGCTCTAGACGGTTGGCAATGCGGCAGGCAATCACGAACTCGGTCCGTTTCCAGACTCCGCTCGGTTGATGCATGGGGAGCCTTCCGGAGGGCAAAAAAAACCGGCGCCATTGCTGGCGCCGGCTTGATTCCGCGTTAACGGAGGGTCTTAGCTGCGGCGGATCACTACCAGGCCGACGCCAGCCAACAGCAGGCCGATCAGCAGCATGCTGAACAGCCCCAGGGTGGGCACCTGAACCGCCAGGAATCCGACCACCAACTCGGCGGAGTTGTTGACCAGATTCGGGTCCGGAGTGGCCGAGGTGACCGATGCGGTAACGATGATGTCACCAGCGGCGACGACTGCCACGACGATGTTGCAGGTGGACGATGCGCCCACTGCCAGACTCGGAACCGACCAGGAAACCACGTTGCCGGCGGAGGTCGCTCCGCAGTCACTGGAGACGAAGCTCACCTTGCCCGACAGCAGCAGATTGAACAGCACGCCGGTGGCGGGGCTGGGTCCGTTGTTGGTGCCGGTGACGGTGTAAGTGTACTGCTGACCAACGCCCAGATTGTTCGGCGCATCGCTGCTGATGGCGATTGACAGATCGGCGAGCATCGCGCCGGCCAGCCCAACGCTGCCGCTGTTGTTTGCCGGGTTGGGGTCGTCGGTGGTGGTGGCGATGGTTGCGGTGTTGTCGATCGCGCCTACAGCATTGACCATGGTGGACACATTGCAGACCGCGCTGCCGCCGTTTGCCAGGGTGCCGATGGACCAGGTCAGGGTGGGTGCGGTGAAGGCCGCGCCGCAGTCGTTGGATACATAGGTCAGGTTGGAAGGCAGCGAATCGGTCACGACGACGTTTTCGGCATCGTCGGGACCGGCATTCTGCGCAGTCAGACCGTAAACCACGGTGTCACCGATAA
>JAGRJL010000756.1 GCA_020442775.1 Lysobacterales bacterium
CGCTGAGGAAGCTGCCGTTGTCAGTCTGTCCCTCGCGCAGCAGCATCTGCAGGAATGGCGCCATCATCGCCGGGCGCAGATTCAGCCCACCTGCCGGGCGGTAGATGATGTGCCAGTAGGGAATCACGCTGTGGCCATCGGAGTTGTAGGCGGTGACCAAATGCTCCCCCACCAAGGCGCTGCGCTCGAAGCTGGCCTCGACCATCCCCAGCGGCTCAAGCACATGGGTCTGCATCAACGCTTCAAAGGGCTCGCCGCCCGCTCGCTCCATGGCCAGACCGACCAACCCGGCGCCGGAGTTGGAGTAGGAGGTGTGCAGCCCCGGGGGCCAGCGCAAAGCCCGGGACTGGGGACGGATCGCCAGCGCCTGAACCAGGCTCAGCTGACCCTGGTTAGGGTAGTCAAACTCGGTGCCGCTCATGTCGGCCAGACCGGCGCTGTGCTGCAGCAGCTGACCCAGATTCAGGGGATGGGTGGGCGCCCAGGGGTTGTCCGGGGCCAGATCACCGATCACGCCGGCCAGCGGTGCGCGCAGATCCAGCTGCCCAGCCTCTGCCATCCGCAGCGCCCCCAGCGCAGTGAAGCTCTTGCTGATCGAGCCCACCCTGAACCAGCTGCGGGAATCGACTGCTCGCCCGCTGGCGCGATCGGCCAGGCCACGATAGGCAACACACACCACCCGATCGGGACCGACCACCAGCAGCGCCAGTCCGGCGACCTGCGCCTGCGCGCGGATCTGCTCCAGCTGATCCACCGTTTGACGCCAGCGCGCCAGCGCGCAGTCATCGCCGCTGGCAAAGGCCGAACCCATGGTCAGGGTGAGAATCGCAAGGAGCGTGGCGGCAAGGCGCATCAGTTTGTTGACAGTATCCGGACGCGCCGCAGTTTAACCGCCGCTCCCTTGCCCCGGAGGCGCGCCGTGCGCATCCGGATCGACCTGCGACGACTGCTACAGATCTGGGCCATGACCATCGACCTATTCCCCTAAATCAATTAGGCAAACAGAATCTCACCTAAACAAACTAGGTGAAGAGCGGATGCAAACCGTGGTGCCCGGAACTTTGGAAATGTTGGCGCTGAAGGCCATCTCGCTGGGGGCCGAACACGGCTTTGGTGTCCTCCAGCGGATTCAGATGGCTTCGGGCGGCGAACTGCAGATCGAGCAGGGCGCGCTCTACCCCGCCCTGCACCGGCTGGAGGCGCAAGGACTGGTTAGCGCCCGTTGGGGCATCAGCGAGAACAAGCGCAAGGCCAAGTACTACGAGCTGACCGAGGCCGGACATCAGCGACTGCGCAGCGATCATCAGCAGTGGCGCAAGCTGGTGAGCGCGATGGAGGCTGTGCTCAACAGCGCAATGCCGGAG
>JAGRJL010000757.1:0-5589 GCA_020442775.1 Lysobacterales bacterium
TAAAGCGCGCGATCCTAGCATCTGCCGGCGTCATCAGCGCATCAAGCTCCGGGCATCGGCGCTGCCGCTCGGCAAGCTTCAATGCCATCACTGGATTGGGGAGAAGGTGCGGAACGAAGCCGGCTCAGACCGTCGCGTCGAAACGCGGTTGCCCTGATTCAGTCAAGGTCAGCATTGCCTGACCGACAGCTGTCAGCCTATAGCAGCTTCCACAGCGGCGAACTGGCGCGGCGCTTGAAGCGGCCATAGGCGGCGCACAGCGGATAGAGCAAAAGTATCAGCGTGCCCCAGACCAGGTAGACACGCAGCAAGCTGGGTTCGTAGGTGGCCGGCCAGTTGGGCTGCTGGACGTTGGTGAAGTTGATCGCGCTGCCGTAGCTGAGCCAGGTCCAAAGCAGCGCTCCGAGCGAGATGATCGGGGTGTGGAGCAGGTAGAAGAACATGGGTACGCCGCCAAATACCAGGATTCTTCGGATCAGCCAGCCGGGTTCGGTGGTGGATGCCGCTGCGTTGTCATAGCGGCGCAGCCAGGCGAGCAGACAGAGCGCGGGTCCAAGGGTCATCAGCAGGAATTGCAGAGAAGGTGGGTACTTGGTGACGTTGAGGAAGCCCAATACCAGTCCAATGGTGGTGTCTGGTTGCTCCTGGTAGGCGCTGGGGTCGCCGTAGCCGATCACCCGCAGCAGCGCAAAGGCGATGACGCAGGCCAGCCCCAGGCGCCACAGCAACCGACGACTGTCGACGTCGGGCCGGGTGTACAGCTGGCCGAGCAGATATCCCAGCGCCATCACTGCGGGCCAGGGGATCAGCGGATAGGCGATGAAGACTCCGTAACCCTGTGGCGACAGCGGAACCCAGAGTTGGTTGTGGAGGAAGGCGAACAGGGTACCGGCAGCACCGAAATCGCTGGGGCCGTAGCGGTCCAGCAGGTTGTGCCCACAGACGACGATCAGGGTCAGTGCCAGCAGTGCGCCACGAGGTAGCCAGATCAGTCCGGCCAGAAGGATCATCGACCAACCCAGCGCCCAGATGACCTGCACAAAGGCGAAGGCATAGCCGTGGCTCCAGCTGGGATTGACGATCAGCAGCTCCAGCAGAATCAGCCAGAGCCCTCGGGTGAGCAGAAAGCTGCTCAGCGCGGATCGATTAATCGCGCTGCCGTCGGCGCTCAGATCCTGCTTGAGGGCCAGCTGGTGGCCATACAGCCAGGCGCTGGTGCCGGCCAGAAAGACAAATACTGGCGCGCAGAAGTGGGTAATCCAGCGGGTCAGAAAAAGCTCGGCTGAAGCCTGGCTGAGGTCTTCAGGCTGGTGGGCGAAGGGGCTCCAGAAATCCCGCACGTGGTCGATCGCCATCAGCACAATGACAACGCCACGCAAGATATCGATCGAGAGCACTCGGGACTTCATTGGGCAACCCTGCAGGGGAAGCCCGAGCCTAGCGCGGCGCCCGCTAGAGGAGGGTGGTTGTGACCGCTAACGCGCAAGAGACGGGTTGCGCTTGCGCTATTTGCTCGATTTCACGCCTTGGGTGGACTGCGGGCGATTCATCGCGCGCTGCAGCAGCCAGTAGCTGATCAGCGCCTGTCCGGCGACGCTGGCAACGCTGAGCATCCACAACAGCCTGGGCGAGAACTCGCTCCAGCCGCTCAGCACGATCGCTGGCAGCGCAAAGGTCAGCAGCCGGGATGCGCTGCTGAGCAGCGCGGGCAGGGTGTTGCCCAGGGCCTGAAACATGCCCGAGCAGGTGAACACCAGTCCCGAGAGCAGGAAATTCCAGGAGATGATCTGCAGAAACTCGGCGCCAAAGGCGACCACCTCGGGTTCGCCGCTGAAGCCGGCGATTAGCTGCTGCGGCAACCACTGGCAGATCAGCGTGAGAATTAGCATGATCGCCCCGCCATTGATCGCGGCGGCCCGAAAGCTCTGTCGAACCCGGTCGGGGCGCTGTGCGCCGACATTCTGTCCGGCCAGCGGCGCGACCGCGAAGGCGACTGCCATCGCCGGCAGAAAAATCGCCTGCATCACCCGGGTGCCGATGCCGAAACCGGCTTGCGCCTCCGCGCCGAAGGGTCGCAGCACCCAATAGATCACCGCGAAGTAGACAAACATCAGGGCGAATTCGCCGCCCGGCGGAATGCCTACGCGCAGTATCCGTTTCCAGATGGCCAGCTGTGGTGCCATCAGCTGGCGATCAAAGTGCACATAGCGCTCCAGCCGCACGAAGTAGATGACCATCATCAGCACGCCGAGAGCGATCGCGATGGAGCTGGCCAGTCCGGCGCCCGCGGCACCCAGCGCCAGACCCGTGCCCCATCCGGCAATCAGCATCGGTGCCAGCACGATATTGAGCAGCACGGTCACCATCTGCACCACCATGGTGGGCTTGGCGATGCCGGTGCCGCGCAAGGCCGAGCCCAGTGCCACCAACACGAACTGCAGGGCGAGTCCGGGCAGATAGGCGTACAGGTAGCTCAATCCCGCAGCGACCACAGCGGCATCGCTGGCGACCTTGCTCAGGTAGGCGCGGGCCCCGAAGACACCGAGGACCACCGTCAGCAGGGTGCAAAGCACCGCCAGCAGCAAACTCTGATTGAAAATCAGGTTGGACTCCGCCTGGTCCTTGCGGCCTACCGCGTGGGAGATCAGCGCCATGCTGCCCACGCCCAGCACCTGGGTCAGCGCCATCAGCAGGAATTGCACGTTCCCCGCGGCGCTGACCCCGGCGATTACCTGGTCGCCCAGTTGTGCGACGAAGTACAAATCGACCAGGAAATAGGCGGTCTGAAAGCCCATTCCGATCGCGATCGGGACCGCCAGGGCGTACAGATGCGCGGTGATCGAACCTTCGGTGAGGTCTCGCATGGGTGGCTCCGGTTTAGTGCGCGATCAGGCGGTTGGGTCAATTGTTTCAAAGGCGGCCGCGGCCAGGCGCTGGGCGTGGCTGCGCACGTCACCCGGCCAGACTTGAGTCAGCTCGGCGAAACGGGTGCGATCGCCGGCGTAGAGCGCTCGGCAGCATTCTTCGAAAGCAGGAAGATTGCCCGCCAGTGTGTTGATGAAGCGATAGGCATTCTCTTGCGCACGACGTTTGGCATCGCTTCCGACAGTTGCACGCCGGGCCTTTTCCACCAGCTTGCGCAGGCTGACCGAGGCGCCGCCGGGCTGCGCGTTGAGCCAATCCCAGTGACGCGGCAGCAGCGTGACCTCTCGCGAAACCACACCCAGCTTGGGTCTTCCGGGTCCACGGCGAACGGTCGGCGCGGCGGCTGGCGTCGGACTCGCCGGCGCGCAGCGCTGGGTCCATAGCGTGAGCAGCTGCGCCTCCAGTTGCTCGGCCTGCAGGGAATGATCCAGATCCAGCTGCAACCCGCTGTCAGCGTCGAAAACCAGCAGTGATCCGTGCGTGCGATCGGCGAAACGGATGCTTAGCTGCCGGGCGACGGCTTCGGCCTGACCATCGACCAGACAGCCATGGTCCTCGAACAGCAAGAACCGGGGTTGGGAAGGTTGGTCCATGACAAGGGCACCAGTAGGGAGTGCGCACAATTTACCCGGGTAAATTATGGGCGTCAATATTACCCGGGTAAATAATTCCTCGTGCGCGGTCAGCCACGGCGTCTGTTCGGTCAGGGCTTCTGGCTGCGGCTGTATGCGGACCTGGCGCGACAGGAACTGCTGGTCATCCGCGCTGGGCAGAACCGTCGACGATGCAGCGGTCGACCATCTCCAGGCTGCGCAAGCTCCCGCTATTGGCGAATCAGCCGGCGCAAGCCATAGGCGCCGACCACAAACGGCGGTACCAGGTACACCAATGGCAGGCTGAAGCCCTGGGACTCGCCATAGTTGATGATTGCGCGGTGGAAGAAGTGAAAGCAGATCGCCAGGGTCATTCCAAGGAAGATTCGTTTGCCCAGGCCACCGGTACGCAGGCTGCCGAAACAGAAGGGCAGGGCGAGCAGGCACAGGGAGATCACCACCACCGGGTAGCTGAGCTTGAACCACAGCGCCGATTCGAAATTTCTCGGGTCCAGGCCGTTGGCTTCGGCGTAGCGAATGCTGCGCAGCAACTCGGTCGGCGCCTGCTGCTTGGGGCCAATGATTCGCGCGGCGATCTGCTCCGCCTCCAGAGTGGACTCCAGCTGCTGGCGCTTGTGCTTGGTGCGTTCAATCCGGCTGTCCACCAGCACCATGCGCACGCTGTCGTGAAAGACCCAGGCCCCATCGACCGGCACTGCTCTGGCCGCTCGGTCGATCCGCTGCAGCCGGCCCTGCTCATCGGTCTGCAGCCGCAGCACGTCCCACAGCTCGATCACCCCGGCCGGGGGGGTGTGCAGGAACTTGGCATTCCAGACCGCATTCCTTTCCTTGAACCAGATCCCGCTGGCCGACACCGCGGCGCTTTGCTGGCGCGCAGAGGTGACCATCGCGGTGCCCAGTCGATCCCCGGCTGGTCCCAGCCACTGGCCCAGAATCAGGACCACTACCAGCAGCGCGGCGATGACCGACAGGCCCCAGGCGGCGATCCGAACTCTGCCGGCGCCAGCGGCCTGAAGCGCGATCAGCTGACTGGTGGACGCCAGGCCACCCAAACCCACCAGCAAGCCAACCGCAGCCGCGCCGAAGAAGAAGTCGTGTGCCCTGCGCGGCAGGGTCAGCGCGACGTAGGTCAGTACCTTGATCCCGTCATAGTCGCCGATACCGATCTCGTCCACTTCGCCCAGCAGGGTAAAGATCGCGTCGATGGACACCAGCATCATCCACGCCAGCAGCACCGCCGGAAGTACCGCGAGCCAGATCAATCGACCGGTGCGCATCAGCGTGACGCGCCCGCGAGGAATCGTCGACTGCGCAGCGAGCGCAGCATCGACGGCAGCCAGGTCAGAAAGAATGCCGCCAGCAACAGCAGGTGGGTCCAGTGTGGGCCGAGCCTTTCCGGGGTCACTCCCTGCAGATACCAGGCGCGGGCCAGGCTCTGAAGATTGTTGTAGGACAAGTACAGCACTACGGCGATCACGATGCGGTCATAGCGCGCCTGGCGCGGCGGCGAGCGGGCCAGTATCGGCGCCATCAGGGTGAGCAAAAAAGCACCTACCGCAGGCGCGAGGCGTACGTCCAGTTCCGCCCTGGCGGCCTTGCTTTCGTCGACCCACAGGGCCGACAAGGTTCGTGACGACTGTCGGGCTTCGGTATCGACCTGTTCGCTGGGTCGCGGCAGCGACAGGCTGGCTTCCCCGTAGGTCACCACCAGCACCCGCTCATTTTTCTCGTCAATCGCCGCACGCTCGCCGCTACCCAACGCAAATTGCAGCGGCTCGTCGGGCTCACTGGGCAGCATTTGCCCGGAATTGGCCATCAACCATTCGAGCTCATCTTCGCGTTCGCGAATCAGCATCAGGCCGCTGAACTGATTCGCCTGGGCGTCATAGGCGTCCAGATAGACCACCCCGCTGCCGCCGGCCAGGGGCACGAAGCGGCGCTCATCCAGACCTGCGACAGGTCGTGATCGCTGCGCCTCCAGAATCTGCTGATGGGCAATTCGTTCGGCCTGCGGCGCCAGCGAGACTCCCAGCCACAGCAGCACGAAGCT
>JAGRJL010000757.1:5711-7184 GCA_020442775.1 Lysobacterales bacterium
ACGAAGGCCGCCAGCGGCAACAGCAGGTTGAGCGCGCTGGGAATTCTCAGTACCAGCTGGGTCAGCACCAGCTCTGCCGGAATCCGCCCCTTGGAAACCCGGTTGAGCACGTCGGTGAGCAGGCCACCGAAGGTGACCAGCAGCAGCAGGATAGAGACCGCGCCGAAGGCGCGGCTGATTTCACCGGCGAGATAGCGGTCGGCAATGCGGGCCATGGGTACGCTTGGTCTGAAGGATTTCCAGGATGACGGCAGCTGCCGGCCGATCGGTCGCCAGCGGTGCCGCCAGCGAATTCTAAACCCAACCGCGGTGACAGGTGCCGATCACGCAGGCGAGGCCGCGCGGGTAGGGTACACTTGTGCGCTTACCTTTTTGCGAGCTCGACCCTGAACGGGTCGTAATCGCCCGATCAAATCTCGGAGATCATTGATGGACTTTCATCTGAGCATGCAGCGCCCCCAAAGCAGCCCGGCTGGCGTGGTGATCGTCGGAATTTACGATGATCAGGTCCTGTCCAGCGCCGCGGCCGAAATTGACGAGGCCTCGCAAGGACGACTGAAGGCCCTGATTGCCGCGGGCGATCTGCCCAGCCGACTGGGCGCGACCACATTGATTCACGGCGTCAGTGGCGTGGGCAGTGCCCGCGTGCTGGTGGTGGGTCTGGGCGAGCAGCGCAAGATGGATGCGGCGCGTTTCCAGCGCGCGCTGCGTGACAGTACCAAGGTGCTTCGCGGCCTCGCTGCCGACAGCGCCCACAGTTTTCTCCCTGAAGTCGACGTGCCCAACCGCGATTCGGTCTGGAAAGCCGAGCAGACCCTGCTCGCAGTCGATCATGGCTGCTATCGCTATACCCGCACCTACAAGACCCGACCGGAAGGCAGCAAGCTGACCAGCATTACCATTCCGGCAGGCGGGTTGCCGAGCGAGTTGCCCGAGCGCGCCGCGGCTCTGGCCGCGGGCATCCGACTGACCCGAGAACTGGGCAATTTGCCACCCAATATCTGCAACCCCGCCTACCTCGCCGAAGAAGCCGGGCATATGGCTGATCGCCACAGCGAGGTCTCCGCCGAAGTGCATGGCCGCGGCGAGATGGAATCGATGGGCATGGGCGCACTACTGGCGGTTGGGCAGGGCAGCGTCAACGAGCCCAAGCTGATCGTGATGCACTACCACGGTGCCGCGCGCGACCACAAACCGGTGGTGCTGGTGGGCAAGGGGGTCACCTTCGATTCAGGCGGTCTNNAGCCTCAAGCCGGGACCGGGCATGGAGGAAATGAAGTTCGACATGTGCGGCGCGGCCACCGTCTTCGGGGTGATCGAAGCAGTCGCCAGATTGCGCCTGCCAATCAATCTGGTTGGCGTGGTGCCGGCAGTGGAGAACATGCCCGACGGGCGCTCCTATCGACCGTCCGATGTTGTTACCAGCATGTCCGGGCTGACTGTGGAAGTACTCAATACCGATGCCGAAGGGCG
>JAGRJL010000075.1 GCA_020442775.1 Lysobacterales bacterium
AAGTGTTTGCCGCCCGCTTCGGGCTGGCGCGCATTGGACCGCGGGCGTCCCGCCCGCATCGGTTTTCAACGGTGGTCGTACAGCAGCGTTCGAGCCGCACCGATCCAGTGAGCAGTTGGTGCCATGCAGTCGGCGTCATCCAGAGCATGCGGGCAAGATGCCCGCGGTCTTTGTTCAGGCTGATCCTTGGACCGCGGGCGTCCCGCCCGCACGCTCCTGATGAGCGCTGAATGCCGGTCTCGCCGTCAACCGGTCAGCTCGCCGCTCGCCGGCAGGTAAAAAAGCCGTTGATGGTCAGCCGGCCTCGCCGTGGGTCAGCGCTGAGCGCCTCGGGATGGGGGATATCGCTGCAATGGAACAGGTTGCCGTCGTAGAAAACCATCCGGTTGAAGCGCGGCTCCACCGTATAGACCTGCCTGAACCAGCCGTTGGACTGGCTCAGATAGCCGGGCTCGATGGCGTACTTCTCGCTGAACCCCGGCCCGCTCAGAACTCCGGAGTCGTGGACCAGGCGATCGGTTTCTGCGGCGCTGCGCCGTGGCCGGTAGAAGCTGGTCCCGCCCAGCGCGGGGTTGTCGAACAGATACAGCACCGATGCGCCCACGCACTGATCCGCGGGAACTCCAAAGCGGTCGCGATGACAGATCCACTGGCGCGGCTCCAGGTCTTCCGGCTGAGCGGTGACCAGTGCCATCCGGCTGTACATCCGCAGCACCCGTCGCGCACCCAGCAGCGAGCGGATGTGGCGCGAAAAGAACTGCTCCAGCTGTTGCGCCACCGGTTCGGACATCGGCAGCTCGGGGCCGGGAAAGGCGTTGTGCGCGCTGCGTTCGAAGCGTTCACGATGACCGGCCGCATAGTCCACCCAGGCATGCGGATCGGCCAGCGCGTGATCGATGATGTAGGCGCGGTGCTCGCCGTCGATATGAACCGGCTGAATCTGCGGCTGCGGATTGAACACCGCTCAGGCCGCCTGCAGCGGTGCTGCGCGGCAGAACTTGGCGATGAAATCGGCGTGTTTGGGCACCGCGGCCGCCGATCGCTCAAGCACCCCGCGAACCCCGGACAGCATTTGCTCAAGCTCGGCCTGCTCCAGCATGTCGACCATCGGGTGATAGGCCCTTGGCATCACCGCCTGGCCCAGCAGCACCTGCAGCCAGCTGGCCTCGGTGAACAGCTCCTCGTGTTCGCGATAGATCCGCCCGCTGTCCCTGAACAGCTGGATCTTCTCGTTCAGGGTGTCGGGAATCGCCATCGCCGCGCAGCGCTCCCAGAACGGGCTGTCGCGGCGCTCGGTGGCCTTGTAGTGCAGGATCAGAAAATCCCGGCTGCGCTCGAATTCGAACTGCACCTGGCGGTTGTACTCGTCGATGGTGGCCTGGGCGAAATGGCGATCGGGGAACAGCGAAATCAGCTTGGAAATTGACGACTGGATGAAGTGGATGCTGGTCGACTCCAGCGGCTCCATGAATCCGCTG
Source organism: Lysobacterales bacterium (assembly GCA_020442775.1). Taxonomy (GTDB): domain Bacteria; phylum Pseudomonadota; class Gammaproteobacteria; order Xanthomonadales; family SZUA-5; genus SZUA-5. The sequence continues at coordinate 1,479 of JAGRJL010000075.1, forward strand.
GACAGGCCGATGGCCACGCAGTTGCGGTTCCAGAATCGCTTGCGCATGCCGGTGACGAAGCGCAGCGGCCGCGGCTCGGCCTGGGGTCGCCCATCCAGCCGGCTCGTCAGTTTGGCAGCTGCTTCGTCGTCGCTGATGAATTCACTGCAGTAGACGTAACCGTTGCCGGTGCGATGCTGCAGCGGAATCCGCCACTGCCAGCCGGCCTCGCGCGCGGTCGAGCGGGTGTAGGGCATCAGTTCGCCGGCAGACTCGCAGGGTACCGCCAGCGCGCGATCGCAGGGCAGCCAGTGGCGCCAGTCCTCGTAGCCGGTGTGCAGCGCCTGTTCGATCAGCAGCCCGCGAAAGCCGGAGCAGTCGATGAACAGATCACCGCTAATCCGCCGCTCATCGTCCAGCACGATCGCCTCAATAAAGCCGCTCTCGGCGTTGAGCAGGGTTTGCTTGACCATTCCCTCGCTGCGCACCACACCAAGGCGCTCGCTGAATTCGCGCAGGAAGCGGGCATACAGGCCAGCGTCGAAATGAAAGGCGTAGGCGATATTGGACAGCGGCGAGTTCTGGATCTGCGCCGGGCGCATGAAGCGATTTTGCCGCGCGGCGATGGCGTTGAAGGTGTAGGCGCCGATCTCGTCGATGCCCCCGTTGAGCTGCTGCTTGATCCAGTACTGGTAGAACTGCACCAGGCCCAGATCGCGCCCGCCCACCGCACCGAAGGCGTGATGGTAGGCGTGGCCCACCCGGGTCCAGTCGACGAATTCGATGCCCAGCTTGAAGGTGCCCTGGGTACGCCGAACGAACTCGTCTTCATCCAGGCCCAGGGTGGCGTTGAACAGCCGGATCTGCGGGATGGTCGCCTCACCTACGCCGACGGTGCCGATCTGTTCCGATTCCACCAGCTCGATCTCGACCTTGCGCTGCAGCAGCTTGGCCAGAGTGGCAGCGGTCATCCAGCCGGCGGTGCCGCCGCCGACGATAACGATCTTGCGTATGCGATTGGGATCCATGCGGGCGTCCCCGACGGTGAAATGCAGGGCCAGATGCTAGCGGTTTGCGCGCGTGCTTGCAGGTCGGGGCACTCATGCAATCGATTGCAGCGCAGGATCGGCGCTCGCGGCGTTTACTCTCGGTGTGTAGCTGTTCGGGGAGAGGCGAATGCAAGCTGGGAATGCGTCGAGGAGCGACAGACTCCCGCTCGATCAATCCGATTGCGCGGATCGGCGATGCCGGTCCAGAGCGCTGCGCGGCTGGGTGATGGGACTGCTGCCCTGGCTGCTGATCGGCGTGGCCGGCGCCGGGGAGGACCCGCTGCGGCAGGCGTGTGACGACCCGGCTCCTGGCCAGCTGCTGATCGATTCGGCAGACACCGGCACGCCACCTGCGGCCGACGCGGTTTGGCTGGGCAAGGATCGGCTGCTCTGGCAGGGCGCCCGGAGCGGCGGAGCGTTTGCACTTTACGCATCGGCCAGCGCCCAGCTGCGGGTGGCGAACGGCCAGCCGGTCAGCGGCGCCGACCTGAAGATTCCCCTGACCGTCGTTGCCGACCCGCTGCCCGGCGGCTGGTCCTATCTGCAGGCCGGCACCCAGCTGGCGGTGGCGAGTGCGGATCTGCCAAGACTGGATCAGGCGCTGCGCGGCCAGCTGCTGCTGGTGCGAGAGGATGCCGATGGCCGGGTGCTTGCGCGCGGCGCCACCCAGATTGCCGCGCTGCTTGATCAGCGCTACGCGGTCAACGCCGCTGATGATCAATTGGGCCTGCGTTACGGTCCCCAGCGCAGCGAGCTGCGGCTGTGGGCGCCGACCGCGCTGGCGGTGCATCTGTGCCAGTACGCCGGGCCGCAGACCGCGGTTGAAGCAGTGCGGCCGCTGCGCCGGATTGACGCCACCGGCACCTGGACAATTGCGCTCAAGGGCGATGTCCACGGCAGCTACGCGACTTATCTGGTCGACGTGTATGTGGCCGGGCTGGGCATCGTCCGGAATCGGGTGACCGATCCCTATTCGATCAGCCTCAGCGCCGATTCCAAGCGCAGCTGGTTGGGTGATCTCAATCATCCGTCCACCCAGCCGCAGGACTGGCTGGCCAAGCCGCTACGGCCGCGACTACAGCAGATGACCGACATGGTGATCTACGAACTGCACGTGCGCGATTTTTCCGCCAACGACCCCAGCGTCAGTCCGGCCAATCGCGGCAACTATCTGGCCTTCACCGAGTCTGGGACCCACGGGGTGGAGCATCTGCAGGCGCTGGCCCGAGCAGGGATCACCGATGTGCATCTGCTGCCGGTGTTTGATCTGGCCACCGTGCCCGAAACCGGCTGCGTGACCCCCAGCCCCAGCGGCGCAGCAGACGCCACGACGCAGCAGGCGGCGGTTGCCGCAGTCAAGGCGCAGGACTGCTTCAACTGGGGCTATGACCCCTTCCACTACAGCGCGCCCGAAGGCAGCTATGCCAGCGATGCGCAGGACGGCGCGGTGCGGGTGCGCGAGCTGCGCGCGATGGTTCAGGCCCTGCATTCCATGGGGCTGCGGGTGGGGATGGACGTGGTCTACAACCACACCAGTGCCTCGGGGCAGGATCCGCGTTCGGTGCTTGACCGGATCGTGCCGGGCTACTACCACCGGCTGGACGGGCAAGGGCAGGTGACTCGCTCGACCTGCTGCGAGAACACCGCCACCGAGCACCGGATGATGGAAAAGCTGATGATCGACTCGGTGGTCAGCTGGGCACGTGACTACCGCATTGACTCCTTCCGCTTCGATCTGATGGGCCACCAGCCGCGGGAGGCGATGGAGCGGCTGCAGCAGGCGGTGAATCAGTCCACCGGCCATCCGGTGCAGCTGATCGGCGAGGGCTGGAACTTCGGCGAGGTGGCAGACGGCGCCCGCTTCGTCCAGGCCTCGCAGCTGTCGCTGAACGGCAGCGGGATTGCCACCTTCAGTGATCGCGCGCGCGACGCCCTGCGCGGAGGCGGCGCGGGCGACAACGGCGCCGACCA
>JAGRJL010000758.1 GCA_020442775.1 Lysobacterales bacterium
GCCGCCAGCGAAGGGGTGGACGAAGCCCTGGTCCGCGCGGTGATCCACGCCGAGAGCGCCTTCAACGCGCGCGCCCTGTCTCCGGCCGGCGCCCAGGGCCTGATGCAGCTGATCCCCTCCACCGCGAAGATCTACGGGGTCACCAATTCCTATGACGCCGGGCAGAACATCGTCGCCGGAGTCAAGCATCTGCGCATGCTGCTGGACATGTTCGACGGCGACCTGCGCCTGGTCACCGCCGGCTACAACGCCGGCGAAAACGCGGTGCTGCGCTGGGGCGGCGTCCCGCCCTACGACGAGACCCGTGTCTACGTCGAGCGCGTCGCCATCCTGCACCAGCGCTATCGCACCGAGTTGGGCCTGGACACGCCCAAGAGCAATGGCCCGGCGCTGGCCAGCGCCTCGCCCTAAGCTTGCTCGGCAGAGGCCAGCGGCCTCCAGCGTCCTCAACCGCTGAACTCCCGCGACCGGGGCCGCAGTTCACCGCACTGTCTCCCGCATCGGGATCGGTAGGACCGGGACGCGCAAGCCCCGATCGCGGTGACCTTGCTCATCAGGTTCATCCAGCGCCACCCTGGCGCCAGAACCCCGCGCCCTCGACTCCCAGTCCGGAAAGCCCGAACCATCAGCCGAAGGCAGCGGGCCGACTCCTACTGGACCGTCATGCTGGGATCACCGAACAAGGTCAGGCCATCAATGACATCGGCGAATTCCGGGGCCTGGTCCTGCAACTGCTGTTTGCTCTGCCGCAAGGCATCGCCAAGACGAATGCCGGGCTGAGTCAGGGCGGGCAACAGGGTCGCGGCCATGACCCGATCGCTAGCATGCTCGGTCAGGCCGGAGGCGGCGAACATGGCCACCGCGCCACGCTGACCGGCATTCATCCAGGCGTGGCTCATGGTGTTGAACTCCGGCGCCACGAAGTAACCACCCCAGCAGCCGAACTCGGTCACCACCGGTGCCGCCCCCGCCGGATTGCCGAGCAGTGAATTGAGCTGGGCGGCCTGCAGCAGTTGCTCGCGCGACCAGAGCGTCGGTGCCCCATGACCGTAGTAGCCGACGACGCGTCGACCGGCGTTGATCGCCGCACGCAGATCGTTGCGGGCGGCTGCCACACCGGCAGCACCGGTCGGATAATCGTCCAGATAGATACGCTGCGCGCCGGCCTGCCAAGCCGGATCCAGCGCTGCGATCAGCGCCTCCACCTCCGCGGCGTAATCGGAGCCCTCCGCGGCATTGGCGCGCTCGGCAGCGAACACCGCTGTGTGCTCGGTGGAGGTATTCGGGGTCAGAATCTTGTCGACCAGCATGCGTAGCTCGCTGGAAGTCCTGACCGGCAGGCGACCCACCGCCAGATCCAGCTGGCCGTCGTCATCAAGGTCGGCGTAGGCATGGTCCAGCGGCGCGTGATTGACCACCGCGTGGGTCCGGCCATAAGTGGTCGGCACGTCGCTGATGCTGCCCAGACCGAGGCGATCGAAGTAGTCATAGCTATCGCCCCCGACCAGCAGCAGATACTCGGTTCCGAGCTGGGCGACCGCATCGCGCAGGAAGGCGCGAATGGCCAGCGGGTCGGTCACGCCGTCGCTGTAGTGGGCGTAGATGTCGGCGACATCCACCGCCCGCGCGCTCAGTCCTTCGGCCTGCCTTGCCTGGAGCAGTGGTGCGATGTCGCTGAGGAGCCGCGCCGGCGCAATCGCTAGCAGTTGGGCCGGCCCGGCCTGCAGGGGATGGGCGGGCATGGCGGCGACTCGCAGCCCCGGCTGCGCCATCTGTGAGCGGGAAGCAATCACCAGCCGCC
>JAGRJL010000759.1 GCA_020442775.1 Lysobacterales bacterium
CCATCCTCGGCCTCGCCCAGGGCTATGCCAATCTTGGCTATTTGCCGATTCCGGAAATCCAGTATCTGGCCTACTACCACAACGCCTGCGATCAGATTCGCGGTGAGGCCTGTTCGCTGCAGTTCTTCAGCAACAACCAGTACCGCAACCCGATGCTGATGCGCGTGGCCGGACTGGGCTATCAGAAGGGATTCGGCGGCCATTTCCACAACGACAACTCCTTTGCCGCGCTGCGTGACATCCCCGGACTGATCATCGGCTGCCCCAGCCGTGGCGATGACGCGGCGATGATGCTGCGCACCCTGATGGCCCTGTGCCAGGTGGACGGGCGGGTTTGTGCCTTCCTCGAACCCATCGCGCTGTACATGACCAAGGACCTGCACGAGGCCGGCGACGGACTGTGGAGCTTCGCCTATCCCGATCCCAGTCAGCACATCGCCCTGGGCGAACCGCGTATCTACAACGACGATGCCAGCGATCTGTTGATCGTCAGCTACGGCAACGGGCTGTTGATGGGGCTCAAAGCCGCCAAGCGGATTGCCGAGGAACTCGGGCAGTCGGTTCGGGTCATGGATCTGCGCTGGCTGCTGCCGCTCAACGAAGCGGCCATCGTCGACCAGGCAAAACAATGCAAACGCGTGCTGATTGTTGATGAAGGCCGCCGCTCAGCCAGCGTTGGCGAAGGCATCATGACGGCGCTGGTAGAAGGTGGCGTGGCTGACCGTCCGATTACCCGGGTGGTCGGCGCTGACACCTATACGCCGTTGGCAAGTGCTGCGACACTCGTGTTGCCGTCCGATGAGAGCGTGCTTGAGGCGGCCGTGCAGCTGATCAATCAACCCTCGGCCCTTTGAGCCGAACAGCGGATGCCCTAAACTCTGAACCCATGAGCAATCTTGAGCCGATCACCATCCTGTTCGCCGATATCGCGGGCAGCACCAAGCTGTTTGAGCTCTACGGCGATGTCGGCGCGCGGCAGCTGACCTCGCAGGTGCTCGGCGTGCTCAGCGAAATCACCGTCAAGAATGGTGGCCGGGTGATCAAGACCATCGGCGATGAGCTGATGGTGACCTTTCCCGGACCAATGAATGCGGTGATGGCGGCAATGGAGATGCAGCGCCGCGTCGCCGGCGATGCCGAGTGGGCCAAGCAGCATCTGGCGGTGCGTATCGGCCTGCATTACGGCGATGCGCTGCTCGAGGATGGCGATGTTTACGGCGATGCGGTGAATCTCGCCGCACGAGTGACCGGTCTGGCCAAGCGCGAGCAGATCGTCACCACGGTCACCACCATCGATGCGATCACCAACGCCAGCTTCATCCGCACCCGCCATCTGGGCCAGGCCCGGGTATCAGGCAAGCTGCAGCCGGTCGATATCGTCGACGTCATTTGGCAGGAGGACACCTCCAACGTCACCATGGTCGCCCGCGCGATCAAGCTGGACGACGCACCCACGGGTCACAAGCTGGTGCTGCGCTTCCGCGGCGAGTTGATCGAGGTTTCCGACGTCTCACCACCCTTCGGTCTGGGCCGCGACCACGGCAACGCGCTGGTGATCGACAACGAGTGGGTATCGCGCAACCACGCCAGCATCGAGTTCAGTCGGGGTTTCTTCGTGGTCACCGACCGCTCCACCAACGGCACCTACGTCAAGCTCGGCGACGACGATGAAATCCGCCTGCATCGCGACGAGCTGCAGCTGCGCAAGAGCGGTTCCATCAGTCTGGGCCAGCTGGCCGAACGCAAACCCGAGGATGTGCTGCACTTTCAGT
>JAGRJL010000760.1 GCA_020442775.1 Lysobacterales bacterium
ACCCGCGGGTGATGGGCGCGCGCGGTGAAGCGCTCCGGATCGAATCCGCCGGCATCATTGCGGCAGCCGAAATATCCGCTGCCGATCTCCCAGACCAGATCTCCGCCGCCTTCCAGGTGGTAGTCCGAGAGACCTCCCTCACCGGTGTCGTGATAGAAGCCACCGCGCGCTGCGCCGCGGCTCAGGGCCAGCACCGCGTTGGCCGAGAGCGACCCGAAGCTCATCGCCGAGATGTTCATCACCGAGGCTGAATAGGGCTTGCTGCAGCGCTCGCCGCCGACGCTGACCCGAAAGTTCTCCAGATCCGGCGTGGTCGGCGCCAGCGAGTGATTGATCCACTCGTGCTTGGCGGCATAGAGGTCGCGCTCGGTGCCGAAGGGCAGCTTGTCCAGCACTCCCTTGGAGCGCTGATAGACCAGCGTGCGCTGGGCGTAGCTGAAGGGCACCTCCTGATTGTCATCCTCGACGAAGTACTGGCGCACGAATGGGCGCAGGTCTTCGGCCAAAAATCGGACCCGTCCGATCAACGGATAGTTGCGACGCACCGCCGAGTGGGTCTGCTGCAGATCGATGATCCCCAGAGCCACCAGCACCGCCAGCGGCAGCGCCAGCAGCCAGCTGCCGATCCACAGCGTCCAGGCAAACAGCAGCACCACAAGTGCAAAAGGCAGCAGTCTCAGGGGCATTTCGACAAAACCGGTCCAAAACGGAAAGAGTAGCCGTCGCGCGCAATGGCGAACGGCTGGTGCGCAGCGTTTTCGAGCTTACATGCTGGCGACGCGATTGCGACCGCCGTGCCTGGCCTTGTAGAGCGCGCCATCGAGCGATTTCAGCAACTGGTCGCGAGAGGCAACGTCCTTGGTCCACAAGGTGGCGCCGGCACTGAGGGTGGTGGTGACCACCACGCCGCCGACATTGAACTCCGATCCGCCCACCCGCAGGCGCAGTCGGTCGAGCAGCGGCAGCGCCTCATCGATCGGCGTTTCCGGCAGCATCACCGCAAATTCACCGTCGCCCAGACGGGCCTTGATGTCCTCTTCGCGCAGCTCCAGCTGCAGCAAGCGCGCGCAGCGCTTGAGCAACTCGTCGCCGGCCGACACGCCCTGGCGATCGCGGATCTCACCGAGATGGTCCAGCTCCAGACTGGCGACCACGAACTGGTGACCACGCCGACGGCTGCGAGCGATTTCCTGATCGAGCAAGGTTTCGAAATGACGACGATTGAATAACCCGGTGAGGCCGTCGTGAGTGACCAGATCATAAAGCTGGTTTTGCGCGTCACCGTCGACCGAACGCTGCTCGCCAAACTGCAGCACGGTGCCGCCGACCATGATGTTGTCGCCATCCTTCAGTCGTGCTTCCACCACCGGCCGTTCATTGAGGTAGGTGCGATTGGTCGAGTTCAAGTCACGCAGCCAGTAGCCGGTGGCATCCCGCCAGACCCGACAGTGCAGCCGCGAGACAGCGCGATTGAGCAGGCGCAGATCGCTCTCGGAGGAACGACCGACAATCAGCGGCGTATCACGCAGCTCGATCTCACGGCCCACCCCCTCACCCTGGGTGATCGTCAGCTTGGCACCATTGCCGGTGCCCAGCGCCGCCGCCAGGCGGGCCAGATTTCCACGCTCCGTGGTGAGGGTGTCTTGCGGTCCCCTGTCACTCATCAACCCGTGCCTTAGCGGCTCACGCTTTCTGCATTCTAGACGGGTTGTACGAAAGTCAGCGGGAAAAGGGGCCAAACCGATTGCCAAGCACTGTCAATTGACTGATTTTTGCGGTGTTTTGGGACAACTGAGGGCGCTTCGGCGACCGCTGCAGTCGATTCCATCGGCGAATTCCATGTCGATCCCGCAGGCAGCAAGCAGCGGTTTCCGATCGCTGGCGCTCGCCTGCATCGCTTTGGGCTATCTTTGCCATTCAAGCTTTGTGCAAGGATCAACCATGGCTCGCCTGCTTCACCATTTCACCCTCGCCCTGGTCGTCGCCGGATTGCTCCAACAGGCGAACGCAGCGCCGCCGAGTACCGCGGCGGAACGCTGGGCCGCGTGGGAACGCCATCAGCAGATGCACAGCGACTCCCCCTTGCGCGGACTGCAGTGGCGGGCGATCGGACCGATCGTTCAGGGTGGCCGCATCGTCGACATCGAAAACGTGCCCGGCGAGCCCTACAGCTTCTATGTGGCCTACGCCTCCGGCGGGGTCTGGAAGACCACCAACAACGGGGTCAGCTTCACGCCCTTGAGCGACCAGCTGGCAACCATGATCAGCGGTGATCTGGCTGTGGATCCGCAGCACCCGCAGCGCCTGTGGGTGGGCACCGGCGAAGCCAATGCCTCGCGCTCCTCCTATTCCGGACTCGGCCTGCTGCGATCCGATGACGGCGGCGCCAGCTTCCGGCCAGCGGGCCTGGACGACGCCGATCGGATTGGTCGGATTTTGGTCGACCCGGAAAACGGTGATCGGGTCTACGTGGCGGTACAGGGTCGCTTGTATACCCCTGGGGGTGCCCGCGGGGTGTTCCGCAGCAGCGATGGGGGCGCGTCCTGGGAACAGGTGCTGGCCGGCCCCAATGCCTGGACCGGTGCCACCGATCTGAGCATGGATCCGTCCGACTCGAAGGTCATCTATGCATCGCTGTGGGACAAGGCCAGGCGACCGTGGGATTTCCGCGACAGCGGCAGCGGCAGCGGGATCTGGAAGTCCACCGA
>JAGRJL010000761.1 GCA_020442775.1 Lysobacterales bacterium
CGGCCGCTGCTGGCCCTGCTTCCGGGCAGCCGCCGGGCCGAGGTCGCTCGACTGGCCGAACCGATGGTCGCCGCGGGCAGCGGATTGCTGCGAGAGCATCCGAGCTGGCAACTGGGGCTGCCGGTGGCCAATCCCGGCTGTGACGCGCTGCTAGCCCCGCAGCTATCGGCCAATCCTGCGCTCAGGACGCTGGACGGGCGCGCAACCGAGCTGCTTGCTGCGGCAGATCTGGCGATCGTCGCCTCCGGCACTGCGACCCTGGAGGCGGCGCTGGTGGGCGTGCCGATGCTGGTGGCCTACCGGCTCTCGCCGCTGACCTACTGGCTGGTGCAGCGCTTCAAGCTGCTCAAGAGTCGCTGGTTTTCGCTGCCCAACGCGCTGGCCGGGCGCGAACTGGTGCCTGAACTGGCGCAGGATGCGGTGACCGGCGAGGGTCTGCTCAAAGCGCTGACCGGGCTGGCCAGCGATCCCAAGGCCCAGCAGCGCCAGCGCGAAGGCTTTGCGGTGCTGCGCGAACAGCTGGGCGGCAACGCCGCAGACCGCGCCGCCCGCGCAGTCTTGGCAGCCTGCACGCAATGAGCGAGCTGATTGCCGGCGTTGATGAGGCCGGACGCGGTCCGCTGGCCGGACCGGTCACGGTGGCGGCGGTCATCCTTGATCCAGATTGCCCGATTCCCGGGCTGGCTGATTCCAAGGCGCTCAGCGCCAGTCGCCGGGCGCAGCTCGCCGAACAGATACGCGAGCGGGCGCTGGCCTTCGTGGTCGTTGCGCTGGAGTCGGCCGAAATCGATCAGCTCAACATACTCGCTGCCAGTCTGGAGGGCATGCGCCGGGCGACCGCGGCGCTGCGTCCGCAGCCGCTGCGGGCGCTGGTGGACGGCAACAAGATTCCGCCCAACATGCCTTGCCCGACCGAGGCCATCGTCAAGGGCGACAGCAAGATTCAGGCGATTTCGGCCGCTTCGATCCTGGCCAAGACCCAGCGCGATGCGGAGATGGTTGCCGCAGATGCCATCTATCCGGGCTACGGCTTCGCGATCCACAAGGGCTATCCCACCGCCGATCATCTGGCCGCCCTGAAGCGGCTGGGTCCGTGCCCCATTCACCGCCGCAGCTTTGCGCCGGTGCGCGCGGCGCTGAGTGTGGATTTGTTTTCTGAGAGCCCAGGGCCCAGGGAATAGGGCCCAGGGCCGAGGGCAGGAATAGGGCCCAGGGTCGAGGGCAGGGAATAGGGCCCAGGGCCCAGGGCTCAGGTGGCGTGGCGGTTAGGGTCTGCGCTGTTCTCTCGACAACTGCAGCAAGGAGCAATGCGGGCGGGACGCCCGCGGTCCTTTGAAGCCAGCCTCTTGGGAACCAGCAGCGCTTGCGCTGTGGACCGCGGGCGTCTCGCCCGCATG
>JAGRJL010000762.1:0-2688 GCA_020442775.1 Lysobacterales bacterium
TGGTCCCAGCATCCGCCACGCTGCGACCGCCATCACTGCAGCAAACAGCAACAGCTGCACGCTGCCTGAAATCCACTGCGAAAGATGCGCGCCGAGCACGGTTCCGAGCATCCCCGGCAAGCCGAACCAGACCACGCTGCGCCACTCGACTTCACCGCGTCTCGCCCACGGCAGCGCACCCACGAAGGCAATCCCGCCGACCATCGCCAGCGATCCGGCGATCGCAACCTTCTCCGGCTGGCCGACCAGATAGACCAGCAAGGGCACGGTCAGAATCGAGCCGCCAGACCCCAGCACGCCCAGCGATAGCCCGACCAGCACCGCACTCAACAGCGCCAGAGCGGTCACCGGCCGGCTCCTGAACGCAGCGCGGAACCGCCATTGCTCATGGGAATCTCCCGACCCGCCGACTGTTGGTCCTCGCCAGCACCTCCTGTTCGCCATCCACCGGGCAGTAGAGTTCGTGCAGCGTGTGCAGCAGCGCACGTGCCGGCCCTTGTGCCAGCGAGTAGTAAATGGTCTGGGCGTCCCGCCGGGTGTTGACCAAGGCCTGCTCGCGGAGCACGGCCAGATGCTGCGAGAGCGCGGATTGCGACAACGCCACGCTGGCGTTGATCTCGCTCACCGAAAACTCCCCTTCGACCAGCAAGCAGAGGATGCGCAGCCGCTGGGCATTTCCGAGCGTCTTCAGCAACTCGGCTGCCGCCTCCGCCTGTGCGGCCATCTCCTGCCCCAGCGAAGCGGAAACGGTCTGATCGTCAGAGTGCGCGGCTCGGCCGGCGGTTGAAGGCGCGTCCATGGTCGGGTTGGTCTGCTTCAAGATCGGGCTCCGTTCAGCGCTTGGGCGGTGCAGGTGTTGACTTTATATTAGAAACGACTAAATTAGTAAATAGCGAATAACCTTCGAGTGGCAGATCGCTGATGGCGAGGCCCGTTGAGCCGCGTCGCTCGAGGTCAAGCTCAGGTCAGCGATTGCGCTGCTCCGACCACCGTGTTCACACATATCGATACAAGGATCAGCAAGATGAATCTGGATCGCTCCGTCCTCGCCTTTGCCGGCCTGATGACCCTGCTTTCGGTCGCTCTGACCCAATGGGTCTCGCCCTGGTTCTTTCTGTTTACCGCGTTTATCGGGCTGAACCTGCTGCAGTCGGCCTTCACCGGCTTCTGTCCTGCCGCGATCGTCTTCAAGAAGCTGGGCATCGGGTCCGGCGCCGCCTTTCGCTAGAGATCCGACCATGGTCCAAGACCCCAATGCTTCAACCGCCATCGCCCTGCTGACCGCGCTGTTGCTGTCGGCGTGCTCCGATGATCGAGCGCCTGCCCCGCCACCGCTCGATCCGGGTCTGGAAACCCTGACGATGGCGCCGGAAAGCGTTGCCCGCGAGCGCAGCTGGGACGGCGTGGTGCAGGCAGTGCACCAGGCGACCCTGGCCGCGCAGACTGCTGGTCGGGTGATGGAGCTGCCCTTCGACGTCAACGACTATGTCCAGGCCGGCGATGTGGTGGTGCGCTTTACTGACGTAGAGCAGCGCAGCGGTCGCGCCCAGGCGGACGCCGCACTGCGGGCGGCGCGCGCGCAGACTGAGGAAGCCGAGGTGGAGTACCGGCGGATCGCCGATCTGGCCCAACGCCAGCTGGTCGCCCGCTCACAGCTGGATCAGGCCACTGCGCGTCGTGACGCGATGCGGGCCAACCTGGCCGCGGCCGAGGCTGCGCTGCGCCAGGCCGGCGAGCAGGTCGATTACACGGTGGTCCGCGCACCCTATTCGGGGCTGGTCACCGAACGCCACGTGGAACTGGGTGAGACCGTGGTGCCGGGCCAGCCGCTGATCTCCGGGCTCTCGCTGGGCCAGCTGCGGGTCGAGGTACAGCTTCCGCAGGCCGACATCGCCGCAATACGGGAACACAAGAGTGCGGTGCTGCGACTCAACGACGGTCGCGATATCGTCGCCCGCGAAGTGGTGGTCTTCCCCACTGCCAATCCGCAAACCCATAGCTTCACCGTGCGCATCGAGCTACCCGAGATGGAGACCGGTCTGCAGCCCGGCAACATCGTCAAGGTGCGCTTCAAACTGGGTGAATCCGAACGCCTGATGGTCCCCACCAGCGCGCTGGTCCGCCGCAGCGAAATTGCCGCGGTGTATGTGATCTCGCCGCAGGGCCGGGTCAGCCTGCGCCAGATCCGCCCGGGTGACGTCTACGGCGAACAGGTTGAGGTGATCGCGGGCCTGGCAGCGGGCGATCAGGTGGCCCTCGATCCCGTTGCCGCGCTGGCCGCCCAGCGTGCAGCACGGAGCGCCGCTCAATGAGTGACGCCAACGCCGCACGCCTGGGCATCTCCGGTCGACTGGCTCGCAGCTTCCAGAGCAATCCGCTGACCCCGGTGCTGGCGCTGGCCGCGCTGCTGCTGGGGATTGCCGCGGTGCTGATCACCCCGCGCGAGGAAGAGCCGCAGATAGACGTCACCATGGCCAACGTCTTCGTGCCCTTTGCCGGCAGCGCCGCCGAGGACGTGGAACTGCTGGTCAGCGTGCCGCTGCAGCAGAAGCTGGCCGAGGTGGAAGGAGTCAAGCACGTCTATGCGATCAGCCGCCCGGGCATGGCGGTGGTCACCGTGGAGTTTGACGTAGGCATACCCCGTCGCGAGGCGTTGGTGCGGCTGTACAACCAGGTCTATTCCAATGC
>JAGRJL010000762.1:2840-3286 GCA_020442775.1 Lysobacterales bacterium
GGCACCCGCGACGTTTACACCATCGGCGCGCCGGAACGGGCCGTGGTGGTCGAACTGGACGCCACCCGGCTGGCCGCGCACGGGATGACCATCGGCGAGTTGGCCCAGTCTCTTGCGGCCGCGAATGTCGTGCTGCAGGCGGGCGAAAGGGTGGACGTGAGCGGCACCCAGATTCCGGTGACTACCGGCAGCTTCCTGGCCGACGCCAACGCAGTCGCCGATCTGGTCCTGGGCCTGAGTGGCGGTCAGCCGCTGCGCCTGGCCGATATCGCGACCATTGCCGAGTCTTCCGATCGCCCCGTTGCCTACGTCTGGCATGCCGGCGGCTATGCAGAGCCGAGCAGCAGTGACCAACCCATCGACATCGCTCCGGCGGTCACCGTGGCGATTGCCAAGAAACCCGGTGCCAACGCAGCCGACATTACCTCGGCGATTCGCGAACGGCT
>JAGRJL010000762.1:3402-3582 GCA_020442775.1 Lysobacterales bacterium
TGGCGGTGGTGCTGCTGGTGCTGGTGGCGCTGGGCTGGCGCGAGGCCATCGTGGTGGGTACCGCAGTGATCCTGACCCTGGCGGTGACCCTGTTTGCCAGCTGGGCCATGGGCTTCACCATCAACCGGGTATCCCTGTTTGCGCTGATTTTCTCCATCGGCATCCTGGTCGATGACGCCA
>JAGRJL010000763.1:0-835 GCA_020442775.1 Lysobacterales bacterium
TCGATCGACGCTGAAGGGCGGCCAACCGCGGTGCAGGGGAAGGCCCGTTGGGTCAATGCCGGCCTCACCGGTATCGTCCGCGCGCGCGCTGGCACCGTGCTGATCGAGGCGCGCGGGGAGAACTCGCAGATTGACGGCAGCCTGCGCAACGAGGGCGACGGCAACCTCGGCATAGACGGTGCTTTCAGCATGCGCGGCACCAGCTATCAGGCGCAGGTGATCCTGCGCCCGGACCCGAACGATGCCGAGTTGATTCAGGCCCTGCAGTGGGTTGGTCAGCCACTGGATCAGCAGGGTGGACGCTTGTTATTGATTGAAGGCGAGGTACACGGATGGGCGAACTCGAGCGCGAATACGCCAGACTGAGCGGAATCGCCCGGGATGCAGCGGAGGCGGCGGCCGGGCCGATTCGTCACTACTATCGGGGTGGCGCCAACGTTCGCTACAAGGAAGACGACAGCCCGGTCACCGCTGCCGACGAGGCGGCCGAAGCAGCGATACGCGAGGTGCTGCGCGCCGCCTGCCCCGACCACGGCATCTTTGGGGAAGAGGGCGGCGCCGAGGGGCTGGACAAGGAATGGCTGTGGCTGGTCGACCCGATCGACGGGACCAAGGGTTTTGTCCGCGGGGACCCGCTGTTTTCCACCCAGATCGCCTTGATGCACCGGGGCGAGTTGGTACTCGGTGTGTCTTCGGCCAGCGAGTTTGGCGAACTGGCCTGGGCCTGGCGCGGTGGCGGTGCCTGGCTCAATGGCGAACGGCTGCATTGTTCGGCAACCGACAGCTTCGACCGAACCATCCTGTCCTTCGGCAATATCCAGTCGCTGGCGGCCGA